>JAIRSR010000029.1 GCA_031255355.1 Clostridiales bacterium | reverse complement strand
TCACCATACATTGGCGCAACGCACAAAAATACAACCTCGCGGTCGCGGTTTCCCAAGTCATAGACCCCTCTATCCCGTACACCAAGCCGGAGTTCACGCCCATGCGCGAATGGAAAATCGCGGAGGGGGAACTCGCGGAAAAACCGAAGTTGAGCGCGATTAACAAGGACGGCGTAAGGTTGGAGGGCTTCAGCCCGGATAAATATTCCTACGTTGTGAACCTCTCCTACGACACCACGGAAGCACCGCAATACAGTTTCCACGCGGAGGACTCCGTAGAGGTGACGCAGGTGGACAGCGGCGGCATGACGGGAATGACGAAGTTTATCGTCAAGAACAAGGACAGCGAACAGTACGCGCTTTACACGGTTACGAGCAAATTACAAGGCTACTTCGGCGCGATTCCCGGTGCGAAAGAAGCGGAAATCGTGAAAGTGACGGCAAGCGCGGAGCCTGAATATGACGCGGGCAACCGCGCGACAAGCGTCTTGGACGGCAGTTACACCACACGCTGGACGGCAACGGACGACGCGTGGATTATGCTGGAACTGAAAAACTCGGTCAACGTCTACGCGATTGGCGTGGCGTGGTTCTCCGGCGATTCGAGAACGTATATTTATGACATCGAAATTTCAGAGGACGGCAAGGAATGGAAGCAGGTGTACAGCGGTACGTCCTCCGGTTCCACAACGGATTTAGAGTGCTTCCTGCTGGGCGACGCGCGCGCGAAATACATTCGGTACCAAGGACACGGCCACGCGGCGGGCAATTGGAACAACGTTACGGAAATGAGAGTATACACCAAGTAAAGAGGGCGGTTTTTATGACGACGTTATCAAACATACCGCGAAAACGTGCAAACGGAAGTGTTCGGCTTCGCCTGATCGCGGCGGTGCTTACCGCCGTGACCTTTGCGGGGCTTGCCGCGCCCGCGCTTGCGGCGAAACCGTCCGTTACGATCGGCGGCTTGCCGAGCGCGATCGTCCCCCCGCAGGCATCGGCGGCGGCGTATCCCCTGTCCGCCTACCTCAACGGCGCGTACCAAAGCGGCGCGGCGTTTGCCGTCACAGGCGGTGACGCGGCGGGGTACAGCCTTGGCGCGGACGGCGTTCTCACCGTTACGCCCGCACTTTACGGAACCTACTTCACGGTGCGCTGTATTGCGGGCGGCTATACCGCAACGCAGACGGTCTATGTGGGGGCGCGGAGTATCACGCGAAACGCGCTTGCGTGGGTCGGCGGCGGTTGGGCGGAGGCGGGGCGCGGCGCGGACAAAGCGGTGGACGGCGACAGCGGCACCTATTGGAGCGCGGGGAATCACAGCGTCGGCTCGAACGCGCGTCTGGTGATCGATACGGGCGGGGCGCGGTACAACCGAATCAAATTGGAGTACCCGCACTTGGGAAACGCGTCCAAAACGGCGGTGTACGCGGCGGACGCTATGAACAGCGCGATTCCCGAGGAATCAGGGATAGGCGCGGCACCCGTGCTTGCAAGCCCGGTGACGGTTTACAGCCGCGCGAAGCCGATGTACGATTCCGCGCAGTACCTTGCAATCGAGGACTGTTCCAAGCGGTATCTGATGTTTGAAAGTACGGTGGAAAAAGCGTCCCCCGCGCCGCCGTTTCAATTGAGCGAAATCTCACTGTTCTACGCGATGTCCGGCGACGTTAGGATCGGGGGTGCGGGCAAGGAAATCGAAATCCCCCGGGAACGCGACGCGGAATACACCCTTTCGGCGGCGTTGTACGACACCACAGGGCAGCCGATAATCGGCGCGGACTACAGCGGCGCGTGGTCGGTGAACGCGCCGCGCGGCGCAGCGTTTGACGGCGGTTCGGGCAAACTGACCGTATCCGCAGACGCGGAGGAGGGCGAAATCACGGCGGTATTTTCCGCAACCGCGTCGGACGGCGTAACCCTCACCGCGCAAAAAAACATCGCGTTGGTACGCGGCACAATCACGGTATATGACGACTTGTCGCGGGAAGTCAACGGCTTTGCGCGGGCGGGGGAGTACCGCGCGGCGGGATCCTACGGCGGTTCGGGCGGGAAGTTGCTGTTTGCGAAATACGGCGCGAACGGCGCGTTGACGGCAATCGCGGCGGCAAACGGCGGCGATGGGGCGCGGCTGTATATCGACCCGGCTGTTGACGCGCAAGTCAAGGCGTTTTGTTGGGACGGCGCAAACCGCCCCTACGCGCGGGTGTGGCAGCCGGGCGGGGAAATCGCAAAGGAGAAAAACGTCATGCTGATAGAAAAGAGTTTTTGCGGCGGCGTGACCGGGACGGCGGGGTGGTACCGCGTGAGCGGCACGGTAAGCGCGGCGGCGGGGCTGTTGACCGCCGTAACGGACAAAAACGGTATCTGGACGCGCTTAGACCGCGCGGCGGCTGACAGCGTAGTGGTGGAGACGCGGTTGAAAGCGAACGCGGACGCGGAACTTGACCTCAAGGACGCGGAGGGCGGCGAACTCACCTATCCAATCCCCGCGTCAGAGGAATTGACGGACTTTACCGTGTTGGTCAACCGCGTGAACAACGTGTATGCGGCAAACGGCGGCGCGGCGGCTCCGTTGGGCGCGTTCGGCGCGGTAGCCGCCGTAGGAATCCGCGCGAACCAAAACGTTACCATTACAATGGAATCCCTCAAATGCTATACGGGGTTAAACGCGAACGCCGTCCCCGCGCGGGATTACGCGTATACCGACCGCACCCCGGCGGACGCGGGCTTTGCCGCCGCGCGGCAAAACGCGGAAAATACCGTGCTTCTGGCAACGGATTACGATACCGCGCTGTTTTACGGACACCGCGTACAGTTGCCGCGCAAACCGAAAGACGCGGACGGCGTACTGTATGTTCCGTCAGAGGCGGCGGCGTTGCTCGGCGCGGAAGTGCTTTCGCAAAGCGGCGATACGCTGACGGCGCGGCTTGGCGTTGACGGCGCGGCAATCACGCTTGCCGTGACGGACGGTTACATCACGGCGGCGCGGTTCGCGGAGTTGCTCGGGAAAAACCTGTACTACGCCGACGGCGTTATGACCTTTGCTTCCGTACAATCGGCGGTAAACGCGTCTGATTCCAAGCGGGTGCTGTACCACGCCCGACCAACGGGCGGGGAACTGTTGGCGGCGGTGAACGCCCTTGACGCGCGTCCCCGCGTACTGGCAAACAGGGCGGTAATAGACCGCGCGGCGGGGAATATCGCGGAACACAGCGCGGCGGCGGGTTGGTACGCGAAAATCCTCACCGCCGCGAACGGCTATCTGAACAAACCGCCGTCACACTTCCAATTAGACAGCAGCGGCAAACGCCTGCTCAACGTCAGCAATGAGGTTTCGGCGCGAATGACAAGCCTTGGCTTCGTCTATCAAATGACGGGCGATACACGGTACGCCGAACGCGCGTGGCTGGAACTGGAAGCGGCGGCGGCGTTCCTCGACCCCGCCTACCCGAACGACCCCTCGCGCGGCTGGCATCCGTCGCACTTTCTGGACGTGGGAGAGATGTGCTATGCCTTTGCGGTGGGCTACGATTGGTTTTACGGCTACTTCACGGAAGAGCGCAAGCGCGTCTTAGTCAAAGCCTTTGAGGAAAAAGGGCTCGCGCCCTTTGTGGACGCAATCAACAACGGCGGCGGTTGGGCGGCGTATGATTCCAACTGGAACATCTGGATTCGCAACGGCGTGCTCTCCTGTATTCTTTCTATGGGGGAGGACCTCACCCGCCCGGGCGCGGCGGCGTTCGCGTTGGAACAGGGGATAATCGGCATGGAAAATATGTTCGCCCGCTTCGCCCCGAAAGGCGCGTGGTTCGAGGGAACGCAGTATTGGGAGGGCACCGTGCGCTTTATCGCGCAGTTTATCGACACTTTGGAGAACGCCACGGGCAGGTATTGGGGGTACGACAATTTACCCGGCTTTGAAATGACGCGTTATTACTCCGCAATGCTCACAGGAAGCGGCGGCGTGTTCAATTTTTCCGACACGACGGTCAAGCGGGATAATCCGTCGGTAGAGTTTTGGTTGGCGGGGCGGTATCACGACCCGGGCTTGATGAACTTACGGCTATCCAACATGCAAACGTATAACTTAGCGTCAAGTTTGTTAGACCTTTTGTGGTACGTCCCCACCGGAACCACGGAGTTGCCCTCCCTGCCGAGCGACGATATTCTTTATGA
>JAIRSR010000281.1 GCA_031255355.1 Clostridiales bacterium | reverse complement strand
GCTTGATTATTTTATACGCGCTCGGCGCGTTCAAAATTTCCATGTCAGAGGAACGCTTGCACGAGGTGTTGGTGTGGAGCGGTATTTTGGATTACTTCACCATGATGAATTTTGTTCTGGAACTGCTATCGTCCGGCATGATTACCACGGTGGAAATCGAGGGGAACACCCGCTACGACCTTACGCGCAAGGGGAAGGAACTCGCGGGGCTTTTTGAGGATAAAATTCCGCGTAGTGTGCGCGATACGATTTACGACAGCGCGGAACAGGCGCTTGACCGCATTGCGCGGGGGCGTGAAATCGTCGCGGACATCGTCGCGGTGGACCGCAAGAAATACCTTGCCGTGTGCGGCATCTACGAGCGCGGAACCCCCCTGTTAGAGGTGCGCCTGTTCGCGGGGAGCAGGCAGTCCGCAGAGGACGTCAAGGCGCGGTTTACAAGCGGCGCGGCGGATTTGTACAAAATTATATTGGAAAAAATTGTGGAAAGTTGAGGTGTCCGATACTTGACACATAGTGAAATTTAGTGTACAATATTTAGTACTACTTTAATATTACTTTAATATTTAGCACAGTTCTAACAACAAAAGCAAAGATGTGAGGTGACCAAAAATGAACAACGAAACTACGCGGAACCCGGACGATATGATTTCCGAATTTCTGGAACTGATTGAAAGTAACATTTCGATCAATCCCGGGCTGTACGAAACCTACAACGTCAAAAGGGGGCTTCGGAACCACGACAATACAGGCGTTCTTGTCGGGCTGACCGTAATCGGCAGCGTACACGGTTACATTATAGATGAAAATGAAAAGGTGGACGTTCACGGACGGCTCAGTTACCGGGGCGTAGACGTAGCGGACATTGTCCAAGGGTGCGCCGCGGCGAACCGCTTCGGTTTTGAGGAAGTCATCTACCTTCTGCTGTTCGGCACATTGCCCTCGAAGGAGCGTTTGGACGCGTTTTCCGGCTTTTTGTCGCGGTACAGAAGTTTGCCCGGCAGTTTTACCGAAGATATGATTTTGAAAGCGCCCAGCCGGGACATCATGAATAAGTTGGCGCGTTGTGTGCTTGCGCTCTATTCGTATGACGCGAACCCCGACGATTTGTCGCTGCGGAACATCTTGCGGCAGTCCTTTGAATTGATTGCGCGGTTCCCTGTTTTGATTGCCCACGCCTACCAAGCGAAAGCGCATTACTACGACGGAAAAAGCCTGTTTATCCACGCGAGCCACCCCGAACTTTCCGTTGCTGAAAACTTCTTGTACCTCATGCGCCCGGATAATAAATTCACGGAAGAGGAGGCGAAAATCCTTGATTTGTGCCTAATCCTCCACGCGGAACACGGCGGCGGCAATAACTCGGCGTTTACCACGCATGTGGTATCCTCGTCGGGGACGGACACCTATTCCGCGATTTCTGCGGCGATAGGCTCGCTGAAAGGCCCCAAGCACGGCGGCGCGAACAACCGCGTTATGGCAATGATGGACGATATTAAAACCAACGTCAGCGATTGGAAAGACGAAGCGGAAGTGAGCGCGTATATCGCGAAAATCATCAACAAACAGGCGTATGACAAATCCGGGTTGGTCTACGGCTTCGGGCACGCGGTTTATACACTTTCCGACCCGCGAACGGCACTGTTGAAAGAGAGCGCGAAAACGCTTGCCGAAAAGAAAGGGCGTTCGGACGAATTTGCGCTTTACGACCTTATGGAGCGCATTGTGCCGAAGTTGTTTTGTGAAATTAAAAAATCGGATAAATTCATTCCCGCCAACGTCGATTTTTACAGCGGTTTTGTCTACAATCTGTTGGATATTCCCGCCGACCTGTATACGCCGTTGTTCGCGATGTCGCGGATTGTCGGTTGGTGCGCCCACCGGATTGAGGAAGTCATGACCAGCAGTAGGATTATACGCCCCGCCTATAAAAGCGTATCCCGCAAAAAACCGTATATTCCGATTGACGAAAGATAAAAGATTGTCATAGAACTAAATGTATAAGTTGCGCCTCTAATGGAAATAATAGCCATTGGAGGTGTTTCTATGAAACTGAGTAACAGGGTAATTCGGCTGTTCGCGAACAGAGGAGTTTACATACTCCTCGCGCTCGGCATAGGCATTGTATGCGTCACGGGATATGTAAACAACCTCAAAAACGCGCCGCGCTACGAACCGCCCGATTTGGACGTTACCGCAAATTTGGTTGCGCCGCCGTCCGTAACCGCGTCCCCCGCTTTGCGCGATACGCCCGCCGTCACGTCCGCGCCGGGGGCAGTCGCGGCAGCGGCGGCGGTTGAAATGCCAAGCGTTCCCGAAAATACCGGGTTGATGCTCCCCCTACAGGGCGAACTGAGCGCGGGCTTCACGGGGGACGAATTGGTATATAGCGTAACCATGCGGGATTGGCGCGTCCACGCGGGAATCGACATTCGCGGCGACGTCGGCGCACAGGTCAAGGCGGCGGGGGACGGCATTGTCACGATGGTTTACGCGGACGGCATGATGGGGACGACGGTGGTGATTCAACACGCGGACGGCATTGAAACGGTGTACGCCAATTTGCAGAGCGCAATGCTCGTCGCGCCGGATCAAGAGGTAAAAAAGGGTGACGTAATCGGCGGCGTGGGCACGACTGCCGCGCTGGAAATCAGCGAACCGCCCCATTTGCACTTTGAAGTAAGGCGGGACGGCGAGGCGGTTAATCCCTTTGATTTTTTGACTTAGAGCCTGTCTAAAATTTTTATTGCTTAAATAGCGCATTTATGGTACAATAAAAACAGACCGTTTTTAACGGTCGGTCGCGGAAAGTGATAAAGTAACCGCTTCCTTTAGCGCGGGAGGGCGGTTACTTTGTTTTTATACTGAAAACCACCAGGGCTATAACCGTTGGCGGTGATTTGTCAAGCAAAGCAAAAATCTTTTGTGCGTGAGGTGTCTTTATGAACGAAAAATTCAGCGCGTACATGGCGTTGTTGTTGGAATGGAACACAAAAATCAATCTGACTGCAATTACAGAGCCGTCTGAAATTGTCACCAAGCATTTTCACGACAGTTTGATGTGCGCCGATAGTATTCCGCGCGGCGCGAACTGCGTGGACGTTGGGACGGGGGCGGGCTTCCCGGGGATTCCCTTGAAAATCGAGCGGCAGGACATATCGCTCACCCTCATGGACGCGTTAGGCAAAAGAGTTTCCTTTTTGCGGGAAGTGAACGCGCGGCTGTCGCTCGGCGTTTCCTGTGTGCGGATTCGCGCGGAGGACGCGGGCAAAGACGCGCAATACCGTGAAAAATTCGACGTTGCGCTTAGCCGCGCCGTGTCACGGCTTGCCGTTTTAGCGGAGTATTGCTTGCCGCTGGTCAAGCCGGGCGGGGTGATGCTTGCCATGAAAGGGCAGCAGGTGGAGGACGAACTGAAAAGCGCGGAGGGAATCATTGAAACGTTGGGCGGCAAGGTCGGCGGGGTGCGGCTGTATACTTTGCCGGGGACGGACATCACGCACAGCCTTGTGACGATACACAAAATCTCGTCTACGCCATGTCAATATCCCAGAAGCAGCAAGAAAATCTCCAAATTGTAACAAGGCATAATTCGTTTATCGCTGTGATTGCGCAACACAACGCCCGATAAAGCGTTCGCTTTACCGGGCGTTGTGTTTTAGAGCCTGTGTAAAATCTCCCGCGCGTGACTTTGCGGAAAAATTTGTAAATCATAAACAAATTATAATTAAAAATTTTAGCAAAATCTCACGAAA
>JAIRSR010000280.1 GCA_031255355.1 Clostridiales bacterium | reverse complement strand
GGAACTGCGCAGAATTACCAAACCGTTCGTTTTAAGTTGGGATTTCAAAATGCCGTCCTCCTACGCAAGCACGGTGTGGATTACCGGGATGCGCAAAGACGGAACAGGGTACGGGCCGTTGGAATTTTACGAGTTCAACGCGGGCGGCCCGGTAAAGTTTGAACGCACCGTGAAAAACGCCTCATGGCAAGGGAATACGTGGAACCGCGCCGCTATGGTGATTTACCCGGGCAACGGCGTGAGCCGTGTGTTCCTCAACGGACAGCAAATCCACAACGGCAACACGGCATATCAAAAGGTATTGGATTACGCGACGGATTTTAACTTATCGTTTTTCATGTCTATCGGCAACGAAAGGCGGATTTTGTTGGACAATATGCGATTTTACCCGATTGACAGCGTTGCGGCGTTCGACGCGGAACAGATGAACAGCGCGGCGGCTACAACGTGGGATATTATCAAAGGCGGGGAAATCACAGGCTACGGCCCCGGGACGGCGGAGGAATTTTTAGGACTGTTCACGTTCCCCGAGGGGTCGCGCCAAGCGGTTTATTTCAGCGATAAAACGACGGAGGTTCCGCTGACCGGCACCGTTGCGGAAGGAATGATTTTATCCGTCACCTCCGCAGACGGCGTTTACACGCGGGAGTATCCATTGGGGGAACAGGTGCGTATCGAACCGATGCAACTGTATATAGACGGCAGAGAAATGCGCTACATGATCGAGGCGGACGCAAAGGGCTGGACGCGGATTAATTCCGCGCTGCCGTACCCGGTGCGTCTGCGGCTGACCTACACCGACGGCACGGAGGAATACACGGCAACCGCAGAGCGTACCGCGTCCGATACAGGGCTGACCGTATTGGAAACGCCGATTGCGGGGACGGTGAAAAACCAAGAGGGCGAGGCGCTTTGCCTTACCCTAACTGACGCGCTCACCAATGGGAATCTTGCCGAACCCATAAGCATTTTATGGACGGGGCAGTTGGATTTGGGAAGCGAGATTCGCGGCGGCAGGAACGGCGCGAACAGCATTGTTACCATCACAATGGACGACGCGATTATGGGTACACTGCAATACGCGAACGAGAAGTTTGCCGCGTTGGGGCTGCGCGGCACGAGCATGGCAATCGCGGACAGAATCGCGGAGAACGTCAGCGGTTACCGGGCGATTTTCGACAAGGGCTATATTGATGTAGCAAACCACGGCAAGACAACCGCGCCGATCTCCGCTTCCGCGACAGAGACGACGGCGACGGCGGAACTTACCGGCGCGGCGCAAACGTTGCGCAATTTGCTCCCCGGGCAGGAGGTTTTGACCTACGCTCCCGCCAATCACGTGCTGTACCCCGGGTCGTTCGCGGAAAATTTAGCGGTGCAAAATTTTTGGGCGATACGGCGCGGCAACGCCGCAGAGTTTAACGACGATAATGACGCGGTGGGGTATAACACGCTGAACCCTCCGAATAATACAAGCTTCGGCGGGTGGTACCGTCTGCGGCTGGAGGGGGCGCATAATCCGACGGGAGGAAGTCTGAACGGCTTGCTTGACCCTCTGCTAAACGGTGAAAAATGGCTGATTGAGATGTACCACGGCATTATCGCGGACGGCAAGTACAGCGGCGGGTTGGAAGTGCGGCAATCGACAGCGGACGCGCATTTTGCCCTGTTGGCGCAATACCAAAACGAGGGGAAAATCTGGGTCGCGTCCTTCCCCGAAGCGATGAAATACCTGCGCGAAAGGCAAAACACCACGCTCACCGACGTCGCCACCGAAACAGGCAGGACGGTTACGCTGACAATGGATTCTGCCGTGCTTCCTCCTGAAATTTTCAACTATCCGCTCACCGTCCGCAGTCAAATTCCGTCCGCGTGGGCGGAAGCGGGAAAGTATATCAAGGTGACGCAAGGCGGCAGTGTGCAATCGCCGGCGGTAAAAAATATCGACGGAGGATTATACGCGGATTATGAGGTCATCCCGAACGGTGTGAGTGTGACGTTAGAGTTGACTGACGAACGACCCGCCGTCACGGTGACGGAGTTGAAAATCACGTCAAGCGGCGCGTTGACGCAGGAAGCGGGCAGCATGACGCCGATTACCCTCACCGCGTCCGCAAAGCCGTCGGACAACGCCGATACTTCGGAAATTTATTGGTATATAGACGGCGTGAAGCAAGCGGCGTTGCCGGGCGGGACGCTTGCGCTTGAATTTTTCGCGGAGGATACCGGGCGGTATGACATTTACGTCCAAGACGACAAAACAGGCTTGCGTTCGCGCACCGTCACGGTTGTGTTAAAGGAACCGGGGTTGGTGAATTATCAAGATTTCGAGGGGTACGCGCACGGCGCGGCGGTCGAAACGTCTACCGTCGCTGCGGAGTATCCTGCGGGAAACATGGCGGCAATGGTGAAATACGCCGGTTCCGCTTACCCCGGCGCACACAAAACCGCTCCCGCCGCGCAAGATACACCGATCGTGTTCAGCGGACGCGTGGCGATGACGGGCGGGACGGCGCACAAATACTTTTTGGACGCGCGGGACGCGGAATCAAGCGCGACGGCGGCGGTAACGCTGCTCACCGTGAAAAACGGCGGGATTTACTTCGGGAACGACGCGTCCCCTGTGGTGGCGCGGATTCCCCAAGGCGCGTGGGTACACTACAGCCTTTCCGTCACCCCGAAGCCAAACGGCGCGGCGGCGCCCGTACGGCTTACACTTTCCGGCGGGGATTTGACGGACGCGAACGGCGAAAACGCGGGGCAAACACTGACGTTTGAAACGGAGAAAAACATGGATTTGGTCAACATGGCAGCCAACGGAAGCATTAAAATGGTGCATAACAACTACCTGCCCGACGCCGCACCAACGACCTACTAT
>JAIRSR010000279.1 GCA_031255355.1 Clostridiales bacterium | reverse complement strand
ATATTTTCCTCTAATTTCTCCGGGATGACACCGTCGGTATATTCCCCCGCCGCAACCGCGTCGTAGTAATCTTGTGTGTAAACGGAAAGCGGTATGCTAACGGTTTCCTCCACCCAGGTGCGATCCTCATCCCATGACGTATACAAAAGGTCCACAGAGCGTTCCGCCGTCCCCGCCGCGATGTTGATTTTGCCGTCTTGCAACGTAACGCCGCCGTGCGCCCGCGCGAGGGTAACGCTGTGTTCAAACGGTACGGTAAGTACGTCGCCCAACTCGTCATAAACCGTCAAATCGGGAAGGTCGAACTGTGTCGGCTCGCCGCTCTCGTGGGCGTACAGCGACGCTTCCGGGTCGGTCAGCGCGACGCTGTACGGCGCGGCGTAATACACTTCCAACTCATACACGCCGCAATTGTTTTGGTTCGCGGGTGCGCCGTTCGTCACCGCAATGCCGAAATACGCGCTGTGCTTCGTTTCGGGTAGCGTTACGGACAAGACAAGGTCGTCGGGGTCGGTAGGCGATATGCCGTAACTGAGGATTTGCGTCATGCCGCTTCCCGCCGCGAAGTTTACCGTCTTATCCCCCGCCGGGCCGGGGTCGTTCGGCATCGTTTCGTACCCGGTGACGGCGACCGCCGCCATTTTGGACGACGGCTCATGGCGGGTGCGCAAATACAGCACCACCTTGTTATATTTTTCCACTTGTCTGCTTTTGGTGACAAATCCCGCGTTGATTGTGCCGATAGAGTGCCTGCCCAGCATCCACGCGGACGCGGTGCCGCCGTAGCCGATCGCGCCGTCCACCGCCAAAGAGGGTGCGCCCCAGCCGCTTGTCGTCCAGCCGTAACTCCCTTTCATTAGGTTCACCATGTCCGCCGGCGCACCCGCTTGGACGACGGTAATAACAAACGTCTTTTCATGGGTCAGCGTCTGTCCCTCCGCGTTGTCCTTGGCAAGGGTCGCGGTAAAGGGTACTTCGGTATTCCCTGCGGCGGGGCGTGTCACCGCGCCGCTGTGACTGATTACCGCCGTATTGCCGCTGTGCCACGTTACGCTGACTCCCGCGTAGGTCCTGCCGCCAAGCGTCAGACCCTCCGCGCCCGCTTCCGGCAAGGTGAGATTCCTGCCCACCGAGGTAATCCTCTGCGGCGAGAGCGCGTCAAAAGTGAGTGCGTTTGCCGCCTCCGCGAGGGTTTGTTCCGCGTTGTCGATCGGCAAGATCGCAATGGTTTTGCTTCCGTATATTTCGGTATAGCCCTCCGCGTCACAGGACGCGATTACCGTAACGTTCCCCGCCGACGCGGTTTTGCCGACGGTCAAAACGCCTGTGCGCGGGTCAATCGATCCCCCTTGGTACTCCTCCGCCAAACCGTAGGTTTTGCCGGAAAACGCCGCTTCCGCGATTTCGTCCCCCTCCGCGTCCAATACCCGCGCGGAAAGCGCGAGGGTCTTATCCCCGGCAAGCGCGGACGGTACGGAAACTTCTTCTGCGGCGGCGGTCACTTCTACGCTTGCGGGAACGCCGTAGCCCAAGATTACCTCCGCTATGGCGTTGTTCACGTCCGCGTACTCTCCGGCAAGCGAACTGTACGCGGTTTTAATCTCTACGCATAAGTAGCGGTCGCTTTTCGCGTCAAAAGACAGCAATTGCGCGGCGGGATACGCTTCCCCGCCCGGCATGGTGATGTATTCGGGAATGAAGTTGACCGTTGCCGCAGGTGCGCTATAGGTCGCGTTCAAAAACTTTACGGAACTCGTCCCCGTCGCTGCGGGGGGCGAAGTTACCGCGTTCACTGCGGTATAGACCTGCGCCGATGTATACACCTTGATACTCATCGCGTTGTACGCGTCAAAGCGCAGCCGAAGTTTGTTGTAGCGCGGCGCGTTATCGCCGAGGTCGAAAAAGTACCGCAGCAACGCCGATTGCGCGGCGTTCGGCGTCACCAAGACCGTCGCGGCGTCGCCGTCCGTCAGCTTCGGCAAATCCCCCGCCGCAGCAGCGGCGGCAGTTGACCAAATCACCTTACCCGCCAGCAGATTTTCGCCCTCCTCTGCGGCGGCAACGCCCGGGAAGCCGTATGCCGCGAGTATAAGGCATAGCATGACACTCACTAATCTTTTCATTTTCACATTCCCCTCACTATTCATCCTTTTACCGCTCCTATCATAACGCCTTTTACGAAGTACTTCTGCAAAAACGGATACAAGCACAGTATGGGAAGCGTCGCGATGACAATCACCGCGTACTTGATCGACTCCCCCGCCGCCCAAGTTTCCGTATCCGTCGTCCCTGTCATGTTGGTGGTATCGTTCAGCAAAAGTATCCCGCGCAAAATCAACTGCAACGGATACTTCGCGTCGTCGTTCAAAAAGACGGAGGCGTTAAACCACGCGTTCCAATGCCCCACACCGTAGTACAGCAGGATTACCGCGAGCGTCGGCAGCGCAAGCGGAAGCATAATACGGCACAGCACCGTCAAATGCCCCGCGCCGTCAATGACTGCGGATTCCTTTAGGCTCTCCGGTATGCCGTCAAAGCCCGTCCGCATGATAATCATG
>JAIRSR010000278.1 GCA_031255355.1 Clostridiales bacterium | reverse complement strand
CACACTGTTAGAGCGGCAAATACGCAAGTACAAGCCGCGTTTGGCGGCGGTCGCGGACGAAAAAGCGGCGGCGGCGTTAAAACTTGCCGTAGCGGATACTGATACGAAAGTCACGGCGGGGGAGGACGGCCTTTGCGAGGTAAGCGTGATGCGCGGCGTACAGGCGGTTTTGACTTCCGTTGTGGGCATCGCGGGTTTGGTTCCCACCCTCGCCGCGATCGAGAGCGGCAAGGATATTCTGCTTGCCAACAAGGAAACGCTTGTCGCGGCGGGGGATTTGGTTATGGCGGCGGCGAAAGAGCGGCGCGTTAATATCTTGCCCGTGGACAGCGAACACAGCGCGGTGTTTCAATGTTTGCAAGGCGCGTCCGGCGCGGTGCGGCGGATTTTGCTGACCGCGTCGGGCGGCGCGTTTTTCGGCAAAACCGCAAAGGAGTTGAAAAACGTTTCCTTGGACGACGCGCTGCGGCACCCGAATTGGAGCATGGGGCGCAAAATCACCGTAGACAGCGCGACGCTGATGAATAAAGGCTTTGAGGTCATCGAGGCGCGGCATTTGTTCGGCGTACCGTATGAGCGGATTGAAGTGGTAATCCACAGGGAAAGTATCATTCATTCTATGGTGGAATTTGAGGATTGCAGTGTTTTGGCACAAATGGGCGTTCCCGATATGCGCTTGCCGCTGCATTACGCGCTGTGCTACCCCAAGCGGCTGCCCTCGGCGGCGCGGGCGTTGGATTTTACAGAGATTTCGCGCCTTTCTTTCGCGCAGCCCGATTGCGGGACGTTCCCTTTGCTGCCCCTCGCGTTTGCGGCGGGGACGGCGGGAGGTACCGCGCCCGCCGCGCTCAACGCGGCAAATGAAGCGGCGGTCGCGTTGTTTTTGAAAAACAAAATTCGGTTCGCCGACATTGCGGACATTGTGACGCGGCAAGTGGAGGCGCATAAAAACGCCGCGTCGCCGTCGCTTGGCGATATTATAGCAACGGATCGGCAAATAAAGGAGGTAGTGTTTCATGATTACGGCAATTTCAGCGGTGGTAATCTTTCTGCTCTTGATTCTGACGCATGAACTCGGGCATTTTATCGCCGCGAAGTCGGTGGGCGTTCGGGTGTTGGAATTTGCGGTCGGCATGGGGCCGGCGATTTTCAAAAGGCGGCGCGGCGAAACGCTGTATTCTATCCGCGTCCTGCCGATCGGCGGCTATTGCCAATTAGAGGGCGAGGACGAGGAGAGCGACGACGAACAGGCGTTCGGGAACAAGGCGCGGTGGCAGAGGTTTGTAGTGCTTGCCGCAGGCGCGTTTATGAATATTCTGACGGGTTTTGTCATTTTCCTCATCATTATGTTTTTAAGCGCACAGGTTGAGACGCCAATCGTCAACGAGGTCATCGACGGTTCCCCCGCGCAGGCGGCGGGGCTGATCGCGGGCGACAGGATTACGCGCGTCAACGGCGTGAAAATCAATATTCAACAGGATTTTGATTTTGAAATGTCGCGCTACCAAGGCGGCGATATTGCAATCGATTACACGCGGGACCGCAAGGAATACGCGGCGGTGCTGACCCCCATGCCGTCAGAGGACGGACGCTTTATCCTCGGTTTCAAGAAAACGGTGCTGGATTTGACCTTTGGGGAACGGTTGCGGAGCGCGTATTACTCCACTTTGTATTTTTCCAAGGTGGTGATTGTGTCGCTGGGCGACTTGATTACCGGGCGGTACGGCTTCCGCGAGGTGTCCGGTCCGGTGGGCATTGTGCAGTATATCGGCGAGGCGGCAAAAACCGGAGTTATGGATTTGCTGTACCTTACCGCACTGATTGCGATTAACCTCGGCGTGTTCAATCTGTTGCCGCTTCCCGCGCTGGACGGCGGCAGACTGCTGTTCCTGTTGGTCGAGGCGGCGCGGCGCAAGAAAATCCCGCCGGATAAAGAGGGCATGGTTCACTTCGTCGGCTTCGCGCTGTTGATTTTGCTGATGCTCGCGGCGACGACGAACGATATAGGGAAACTCGTGGCGGGGCTTGCGGGGCAGGGCTGACCGCTTGCGGGAAACCGCCTTTGACAGGCCGGACGGGAGGGGACTATGCCGCATAGAGATACCACAAAAATCGTATACGCGGGGAAAGTGAAAATCGGCGGCGGCGGCGTTTCCGTCCAAAGTATGTGCAACGTGAGGACGGACGACGCGGGGGCGGCGGTGGCGCAAATTGCCGCGCTGCAAGATGCCGGCTGTGACCTTGTGCGCCTTGCGGTGCCGGACATGGCGGCGGCGCGGGCGTTCGGGGAAATCCGCGCTAAAACCGATATGCCGTTGGTCGCGGATATTCATTTTGATTACAGGCTCGCGCTGGAGAGCGTCGCGGCGGGCGCGGATAAAATACGGATTAACCCGGGCAACCTCGGGGGGAAAGAGCGTGCGCGGGAGGTCGCGCACGCGTGCGCGGCGCGGCGGATTCCCGTTCGGATTGGCGTGAATATGGGTTCCGTCGCGAAAGAAATCGAGCAGCAGTACGGCAGAACGCCGCAAGCAATGGTACAAAGCGCACTTGCCTACATTCGGCTTTTTAACGAATTTGGCTTTGATGATTTGGTGTTGTCCCTCAAAGCGTCCGACGCGGTGAAAACCGTCGAGGCGTACCGCTTGATGAGTGCCGTTTCGCGCTATCCTCTGCACGTCGGCGTAACGGAAGCGGGGACGGCATACGCGGGGTTGATTAAGTCCGCGGTCGGAATCGGGGCGTTGTTGCTGGACGGAATCGGCGATACCATCCGCGTGTCGCTGACAGCAGACCCGTTGGAGGAAGTACGCGCCGCCAAGGGCATACTGCGGGCGGCGGGGCTGCTCAACGCGGGGATAGAGTTGATTTCCTGCCCCTCCTGCGGCAGGTGCCGCATTGATCAAATCGCCGTCGCGAACAAGGTGGAACACGCGCTGCGCGGTGTGGATAAAAATTTGAAAGTGGCGGTTATGGGGTGCGCGGTGAACGGCCCGGGCGAGGCGCGGGACGCGGATATCGGCGTGGCGGGCGGCGACGGCTGCGCGGTGCTGTTCAAAAAGGGCGAAATCGTCCGCAAAATAGACGAAAGTGAAATTGTAACCACATTACTTAAAGAAATAGGAGAATTTTAGATGAATTTGGCGGAGTTTTTTTCAAAAACCGACAGCGAATTGATCCCGCGCGGCGCGCGGATCACCGAAGTACAAATCGATACGGCGGCGCGGACGGTGACGGTTACCGCAGCGTTTGAGCGGATTACGGCGTTTGCGGGGCTCAAGGCGTTGGAAGCACACGCGCGGGAACAATACCGTTTGAACGGCGTGACGATCCACCCGAAATACAGCCCGGAACTTTTGGGCGCGGATTTCATGGAAAACCTCACGGAATACATCTCGGAACACAGACCGGTCGCCATGAGCGTTCTTTCGGGCGCGACGGCGGCGTTCGCGGACGGCGTTTTTACCGTCAGTCTAAAAAACAACGGCTTGGAAACGCTGACGCAGAGCGGCTGTACCGCAATCGCGGAGGAAATTATCGCGGAGCAGTTTGACCGCGAAGTCACGGTAGACATATGTTCCAAAGCGCAAACCTTCGAGGAGTACGAAAGGAACAAAGAGGAAATCGTCAAGCGCATCGAGGAAAATAACGACAAAAAGCCGCGCCGGGAAAGTACCGTCCTCTACGGCAGAGCGATCAAAACAGGCGGCGGATTTACGCCGATCAAGGAAATCAACGAGGCAAGCGGCAGAGTGACGGTGCGCGGCGAACTGTTCACCAAGGCGATTGACTCGCGGGAAACCCGCGACCATAAATATATCGTCA
>JAIRSR010000272.1 GCA_031255355.1 Clostridiales bacterium | reverse complement strand
GATTAACCGGAATAACCGGCTGAAAAAACTCTTGGACCTCGGTGCGCCCGATATTATTGTGCGCAATGAAAAGCGTATGTTACAGGAAGCGGTGGACGCGCTGATTGACAACGGCAGGCGGGGGCGGCCCGTGACCGGGCCGGGCAACCGCGCGTTGAAGTCCCTTTCCGATATGCTGAAAGGCAAGCAGGGGCGGTTCCGTCAGAACCTGCTCGGCAAGCGCGTGGACTATTCGGGGCGTTCCGTTATCGTTGTGGGGCCGGATTTGAAAATCTTTCAATGCGGGTTGCCGAAAGAAATGGCGTTGGAACTGTTTAAGCCGTTTGTCATGAAACGTCTGGTCAATGACGGTATGGCGCATAATATTAAATCCGCGAAACGTATGGTAGACCGCGTTCGCAACGAGGTTTGGGACGTATTAGAGGACGTAATCAAGGAACACCCCGTGCTTTTGAACCGCGCCCCGACGCTGCACAGGCTCGGGATTCAAGCGTTTGAGCCGGTGCTGGTCGAGGGTAAGGCACTGAAACTGCATCCGTTGGTTTGTACCGCGTATAACGCCGATTTTGACGGCGACCAAATGGCGGTTCACGTGCCGCTGTCCGCAGAAGCGCAGTCAGAGGCGCGGTTCCTCATGCTGTCGGCGAACAATCTGTTGAAGCCGCAGGACGGCCGCCCTGTCGCGGTGCCGACACAGGATATGGTGTTGGGGAGTTACTATCTGACCATTACAAAGGACTCGGAGGACGGCGCGGGGAAAGTGTTCTCATCCTTTAACGAAGCGATTATGGCGTATGAAGCGCACGCGGTGGGCTTACACGCGCCGATTAAGGTGCGCGTCACGCGGGAAATCAACGGTGCGCAAGTCACCGGAATCATAGACGCGACGGTTGGCAGACTGATTTTTAACGAGGATATTCCGCAGGATTTGGGCTTTGTAGACCGCAGTATCGAGGGCAACACACTTCGGTTGGAAGTGGACTTCCTCGCGGACAAAAAGGCGTTGGGCAGAATCGTGGACAGGTGCATTAAGGTACACGGCACCACGAAAACGGCGATTTTGCTGGATAAGATTAAGGCACTCGGCTTCAAATACTCCACAAGGGGCGCGATTACTATCGGCGTAAACGACATGGAAATCCCCGCCCTCAAGAAAAAGTATCTGGAGGAAGCGGAAGGACAGGTCGAAAACATTACCAAGCAGTTCAAGCGCGGCTTGATTTCCGATGACGAGCGGTACAAGTTGGTTATTGAAACGTGGGACGAAACAAGCAAAAGGGTTGCGGGTGCGCTCATGGAGCATTTGGACGAGTTTAACCCGATTTACATGATGGCGAACTCCGGCGCGCGCGGAAGTGTCAACCAGATTCGCCAACTCGCGGGAATGCGCGGACTTATGGCGGATACGACGGGGCGGCCGGTAGAAATCCCGATTCGCGCGAATTTCCGTGAGGGTCTGAACGTTTTGGAGTATTTTATCTCGACACACGGCGCGAGGAAAGGGCTTGCCGATACCGCGCTCCGCACGGCGGACTCGGGGTATCTGACCCGCCGTTTGGTGGACGTGTCGCAAGAGGTCATCATTCGCGAGACCGATTGCGGGACGGAGGAAAGTATCACGGTGCGCGACATCAAGGACGGCAACGAGATGATTGAGGAGTTGTTTGACCGCTTGTCGGGCAGATACGCCGCTGAGGACGTAATCGACCCCGCGACGGGCGAGGGGATTGTGCCGAAAAACACCTTGATGTTTGACGAACAGGCGCAAAAGGTGGTGGACGCGGGTGTGACAGAGGTGAAAATCCGCACCGTCCTCAAGTGCCAAGCGAAAGTGGGCGTATGCGCCCATTGCTACGGTTCCAACCTTGCGGCGGCTGACGTGGTGAACGTCGGTGAGGCGGTGGGCATTATCGCGGCGCAGTCCATTGGTGAGCCGGGTACGCAGTTGACCATGAGGACGTTCCACACGGGCGGCGTCGCCGGAGACGACATCACACAGGGCTTGCCCCGCGTCGAGGAACTCTTTGAGGCGAGGAAGCCGAAAGGTCTTGCGATTATCGCGGAAATCGGCGGCAAGGTGAGTATTTCCGAAACTAAGAAAAAGCGCGAAGTCAGCATTGTTGATGACAAAATCGGCGATGTGAAAACGTATTTTATTCCGTACGGTTCAAGAATCAAGGTGCAGGACGAGCAAATTGTCGAGCCGGGCGACGAACTTACCGAGGGTTCCGTCAACCCGCATGATATATTGAAAATCAAGGGCGCGTCAGCGGTGCAGGATTATCTGATTCAAGAGGTGCAGAGGGTGTACCGCTTGCAGGGCGTGGACATTAACGACAGACATATTGAGGTAATCGTTCGGCAGATGATGCGCAAGGTTCGGGTGGAGGAACCGGGCGATACACTGTTGCTGACCGGGGCGCATGTTGACGTAGCGGAGTTCGGGCGAATGAACGCGGAGGCAATCGCGGAAGGCAGACAGCCCGCGACCTGCACAAGCGTTCTGCTCGGAATTACCAAAGCGTCACTGGCGACGGATTCGTTCCTTTCGGCGGCGTCGTTCCAAGAAACGACCAAGGTGCTGACCGACGCGGCAATCAAGGGCAAAATCGATCCGCTGCACGGTTTGAAAGAAAACGTTATTATCGGTAAATTGGTTCCCGCCGGGACAGGTATGAACCGTTACCGCAATATCGAAATCGCGCATGTAGAGGAAGTGCCGGAGGAAGAAGTGCCGGAATATATGAGTTATTAGACGAACCCGACCCCCAAGGCGGCGAAATGATGTTCGCCGCCGGGAATGGGTTATTGACAAATACGCCGCGCTGTGGTAATATGTTGTAGGCGCGGTATGCGCGGCGGCGAAAAGCAAAGGGCGCGGTCTATCCGGCTCACGGTAGACGCGCGGCGCGGTACAGGCGTTTTTAGGGATTTTTGTGGGTCGGAAAGGCAAATGGCAATCATTATGTTAAGTGAGGTTCAGTCGCGCGGCAGGCTTGTAGGGCTGAAACAGTCCAAACGCGCGATCCAAGAGGGGAAAGCGTTAAAAGCGTTTATAGCGGAGGACAGTGCCGAAACGATTCGTCAGACGGTTGCGGATTTGTGCGAAAAGCACGGCGTTGCGGTGGAGTACGCGGCTTCAATGAAGCAACTCGGCGAGGCTTGCGGGATTGACGTAGGTTCCTCCGTCGTAGTCATTACAGGGCGATAGATTTCGCGCGGGTTTCTGTGCCGCGCGGTATTCTATAGATATTTTAATTGAAAGGAGATGGAAAACAAGTGCCGACATTTAACCAATTGGTAAGAAAGGGACGCGAAACGTCAACGAAAAAGTCAACCGCTCCTGCGTTACAGCGCGGTATGAACTCGCTGAAGAAAAGACCGACGGATCAAAGTTCCCCCCAAAAGAGAGGCGTTTGCACCGTGGTGAAAACCATGACCCCCAAAAAGCCGAACTCCGCGCTCCGCAAAATTGCCAGAGTGCGTCTGACAAACGGCATAGAGGTGTCCGCTTACATTCCCGGCGTGGGGCATAACATTCAAGAGCATAGCGTTGTGCTGATTCGCGGCGGCAGAGTAAAGGACCTCCCCGGCGTTCGGTATCACATCATACGCGGTACACTCGACGCGGCAGGCGTTACCGCGCGCGCGCAGAGCAGAAGCCTGTACGGTGCGAAAACCCCAAAGGACGCGAAAAAGTAGGTTTTGCAAACACGTACCATGCGTACGGAACATCACAATTTCAAATGAGTGCGTAGTGGTATATCATATATATTTGGTAACAC
>JAIRSR010000041.1 GCA_031255355.1 Clostridiales bacterium | reverse complement strand
TTTCCAAGGTCTGTACCAAATTCGGTTTTAGCGCATCCTTTAACAGAACGGTCATCGCGCCGTCCGCGCCTAACGCCTTTGCCGTTACGGGAGTTCCTTCCGTGTCATACGCGGCAATGATGTTGCCCAACCGCGCTTTCAAATCGCGCAGATCCTTGGACAGGCACAGCACCGCCATAACCTCCGAAGCGACGGTAATCATAAAGCCGTCCTCGCGGGGAACGCCGTTCAGTCTGCCGCCCAACCCCGCGACAATATTCCGAAGCGCTCTGTCGTTCATGTCTACCACGCGCTTTAGGGGAATGTTCCGCACGTCTATGCCGAGCGCGTTCCCTTGGTGAATGTGATTATCCAACATGGCGCAAAGCAGGTTGTTTGCGGCGGAAACGGCGTGCATATCTCCTGTAAAATGCAGATTGATGTCCTCCATAGGCACTACCTGCGCAAAACCGCCTCCCGCCGCGCCGCCTTTTACGCCCATCACCGGGCCGAGGGACGGTTCACGCAAGGCGACCACCGCTTTTTTGCCGAGTTTCGCGAACGCCTGACCAAGGCCGACGGTCGTGGTGGTTTTCCCCTCACCCGCAGGGGTGGGATTTATGGCGGTGACAAGGATCAGTTTGCCGTTCGGCGCGTTACTGAGCCTTTGTTCCAGCGCGTCGCTTAACTTCGCCTTGTACTTTCCGTAGTATTCGAGTTCGTCCTCCGCGATTCCGACAGACGCGGCGACCTCCTGTATCGGCTTCATAACGGCTTTTTGCGCGATTTCAATATCAGTCAGCATCGATGTATCTCCCCTCGTCTTTTTTGGTTACGGTAACGCGGCCGCTTGCCGCGTCGGTGATTTTTTCGGTAAAATCCAAAACGGTGTACGGAACAAAATAGTTCGCGCAAACGGTTTCGGTATAGGCAATCTCCCCCGCGATACAGGACAGTGCCGCCGCCGCGTTTCGGATTCTGCCGAGCAAGTTGTAATCCGTTTTCACGGTGTATTCATAGCAAAGTACCCGACGGACAATCCCCGCCGCGTCAACGCCGAGTTTCGCCGCTTTCGCGTATGCCCGCGCGAGGCCGCCGGCGCCGAGCAACGTACCGCCGAAGTAGCGCGTGGTAACGATACATACATCGGTCAATCCCGCGCCGCGAATCGCGTCCAGGGTGGGAAGCCCCGCCGTGCCGGACGGTTCGCCGTCGTCAGAGTACCGCTGTATGTGGTTCTCCCGCAATATGTAAGCGTAGACGTTATGCGACGCTTCGCGGTGGCTTGCCCGAATCCGGTTGAGAAACGCGAGCGCGTCCCGTTCCGAAGAAACAGGGGCGACACGCGCGGTAAAGCGGGATTTTTTCTCTGTAATTTCGGCGGAGTCCGCGTTTTTTACCGTTTGATACTCAAACAATGTAATCACTCACAATCGCAAGCCCCTTGCTGTCCACAACCACGTCAAGGAGGGTGCCGTTTTCGGTATGCCGCGCGTTTTTGACCAACGCTGTTTCGTGCAGAAGTGATACCAAATTCCCCTCGCCGTAGGGGACCAAAACGGTGACGCGTTTGCGCTGTTCCGGCATTGCGCCGCATAGCGCGTGGAGCAGAGCGTCAACACCCGCGCCTGTTTTCGCGCTGATGTTCACCGAACCCGCGCGGAATTGGGGGACGGAATCCCCCCGGGGCAAATCGGTTTTATTAAAAGCGGTGACAATTGGCTTGTCCGCCGCGCCAAGGCGGGTGAGCAAGTCCTCGACTACCGCGAGGTTTTCCGCGAGTTGAGAGGAAGAAGCATCCGCGACGTGAAGCAAAACGTCCGCGCCGACGGCTTCTTCCAAAGTGGACTTGAACGCCTTGATCAGGTGGTGCGGAAGTTTACGGATCAACCCCACCGTGTCAATCAACAGCGCGTTTGTGCCGTCGGGCAAGGTGAGTTTTTTCGCCGTCGGGTCAAGGGTCGCGAAAAGACTGTCCCGCGCGAGGACGCCCGCGTCGGTCAAGCGGTTCAGCAATGTGGACTTCCCCGCGTTGGTGTAGCCCACTATGGCAATCTGCTGTATGCCCTCTTTGACGCGTTGTCGCCGCTGTGTCGCCCTGTGCCGCTCCACTTCGCGGAGTTGCTCAACAACCGCTTGAATCCTGCTTCGGATATGACGGCGGTCTGTTTCGAGTTTTGTTTCGCCCGGGCCGCGCCGCGCCCCGCCAATCCCGCCGCCGCCCGCTTGCCGTGACATTCCGGTGAACGAACCCGTAAGCCGTGGCAGGAAATACCGCAACTGCGCCAATTCAACTTGCAGTTGTCCCTCGCGGGTTTTCGCGCTTTGGGCGAAAATATCCATAATCAAGGCGCTGCGGTCAATGACGCGCGTACCGAGCGCGTTTTCGAGATTCCTCACCTGCATTCCGGAAAGTTCGTCGTCGCAAACCGCCAACCCCGCGCCGTTTTCCTCGCAAAACAGGCGTATTTCCTCCGCTTTGCCCTCGCCGACATAGGTGGCGCGGTCAGCGGCGGGACGGTTCTGGACGAACACCCCAAGCACCTCCGCGCCCGCAGTGTCCGCAAGTAAGGCAAGTTCCTCCATAGAATCGTCGGTGCAGTCGTCAATAATGCCCCGGTTGCCTGTGCGCACCCCGAACAGCACCGCCTTTTCTTTTGTTTTCATGGTGTCGCGCAATGGCATATTACATCTCCCGTCGCCCTTCGATTGCCCGCGTCAGCGTAACCTCGTCGGCGTACTCCAAATCGCCGCCCACAGGTACGCCGTGGGCGATTCTTGTCACTTTCACGCCAAGCGGCTTAATCAGCCGCGCGATATACATGGCGGTCGCCTCCCCCTCGATGGTGGGGTTGGTCGCCATAATGACTTCCTTAACCGTGTCGTCGTTTAGGCGTTTTAACAGTTCGGGGATTTTTATATCCTCCGGCCCAACGTCGTCCATAGGGGAAATCGCGCCGTGCAGTACGTGGTACAGTCCGTGATATTCCTTGGTCCGTTCCAAAGAAATTACGTCTTTCGGGCTTTCCATAACGCAAATCACGCCGCTATCGCGCCGCGTGTCGCCGCAAATGGCGCAAACGTCCGTATCCGTGATGTTTTGGCAAATTTCGCAGTACTTCACAAGCCGTTTCGCGGAAATCAACGCGTCGGCAAAATCCTCCGCTTCGTCTATCGGCGAGGAAAGGACGTAAAAAGCAAGCCGCCGCGCGGTTTTATGCCCGATGCCGGGTAGTTTTTCAAATTGCTCGATCAGCCGCGCGAGCGGCGCTACGTAAAATTCCATAGATTAAAATAACCCGGGGATATTCAAGCCGCCCGCGATTTTCCCCATTTCCGACGACATCATATCTTCCGCTTTGGTCAACGCTTCGTTGACGGCGGTCAAGATGAGGTCCTCTAACATTTCGGTATCCCCCGCGTCAATCACTTCGGGGTCGATTTTCACGGACTTCAGTTCCTTTTTCCCGCTCACCGTCACCGTCACCGCGCCGCCGCCGGAACTTCCCCCGACTACGCGCTGTTCCATTTCCTGCCGCGTGTTTTCTATTTCTTGTTGCATTTTTTGCGCCTGACGCAGCATATTATTCATGTTCCCGCCGCCGCCAACGCCTGTAAATCTGTTTTTCGCCATTTGATTTTCCTCCCGTATCCGTAGTAATCGCGGAAAGGTCCGCAGAGTTTCGGCAGACCTTAAAATATTGTCATTTGGTCGCCCAGAATGTCCCGCTTTGCCAAAAGTTCGTCCAGCGGGTCCGGCTCGTCCGTCTTTTTCGCGTCCAATTCGTCCTTTGTCACAAAACGCGGCGTCAGATTGCCCGTGATTTTTTTCAGAGTGCTGACCAAACTTGGGTTTTTACCCGCGCAGTCCCGCAATACCTCATCTTGGAAAATCACATAAAACGCCTCGCCGTGTATTTTATTTTCAGTGTTGTCCAACAACGCCCCTACCCCGGGGTTTTCCGTCTTGATCGCGTTCACGATACCGCTCCACTTGCCATCGCTTGGGATTTGCGGTTCCTCCGGCGCGGCGTTTTCCTGCCGTGAAAACTGTTCCGGCTCCGGCTCCGGCGGCGGGGGAGGAGGGGGCGGCGCGGGGGGTTCTGCCATAGCCGCAGGTTCCGCTTTTTGTTGCGGTTCCGGCTCCGGCGG
>JAIRSR010000231.1 GCA_031255355.1 Clostridiales bacterium | reverse complement strand
CTCGCCTTTTTTCTCCGCGCCGTCGGATTTTTCATCCTCTTTTATCGGTACAAAATCAATCTGCTTTAAGTCCGTATTCACCTTTGCCAGACGGACTTTCATCTCCATCCCCACGCGGTACTGCCTGCCCCCGCGCCGCCCCGTAAGCGTCATAGCCGCCTCGTCGTACTCGTAATAATCATCGTCCAAATCGGTCATACGGATTAGCCCCTCGACGGTGTTGGGCAACTGCACAAACAGCCCGAAAGAGGTCACGGAAACAATCACTCCGTCAAATTCCGCGCCCACTTGATCCTCCATGTACTCACACAGTTTATACGCGACCCAGTCGCGCTCCGCTTCGGTGGCGTGCATTTCCGTTTCGGACGATTGCACCGCAGCAGCCTTGGTCAACTTCGCGTACCGCGTGATACGCTTTTTGCTTAGCCGTCCGTTGATCATCTCCCGCAGTATGCGGTGTACCATTAAATCGGGATAACGCCGAATCGGTGAGGTGAAGTGGCAGTAATACTCCGCCGCCAGCCCGAAATGCCCCAGATTTTTGTTGCTGTAACGCGCTTTCATCATCGAACGGAGTATCATTGTACTGAGCATACGCTGTTCGGGCGTATCCTTAATTTGAAACAAAAGCCCTTGCAAATCCTTGGGCGTAACTTCCCGCTTTCCCTTGAATTTATACTTCATATTACGCACAAGCGCCGTCAACCGTTCCGCCTTTTCGGGGTCGGGCTTTTCGTGCACCCGGTAAACCGAGGGCAGTTGCAAGCCGAACATATGCCCCGCGACGGTTTCATTTGCGGCAAGCATAAATTCCTCGATGATTTTGTTGGAAATGGTACTCGTATTGAGTTTCACCTCTATCGCTCTGCCTTTGTCGTCCGTCACCAACTTCGGCTCGGGGAAGTTAAAATCTATGCTCCCCCGCCGCGTACGTTTATCGCGCAGAATCAAGGCAAGTTCCCGCATACGCTCCAGCACGGGAACCAACGCGGCGTACTCGTTCCGCGCCGCCATATCGCCGTCCAGAACCTCCGTCACCTTGGCGTACGTCAGCCGCGCGGCACTTATGATATAGGTTTCGGCTATGTCATAGCCGCGCACGCCGCCTGCAGAATCAATCTCCATAAAGCACGACATCGTAAGACGCGGCTTGCGGGGATTCAAACTGCACAGCCCGTTGGACAGTTTTTTCGGCAGCATCGGCACGACCTTGTCTACCAAATAAACGCTTGTCCCGCGCTGAAAAGCCTCGCGGTCGATTTCGGAACCCTCCTTGACGTAATAGCCGACATCCGCGATGTGTACGCCAAGGAGGTAATTGCCGTGTTCCAACCGTTCCACACTTACCGCGTCGTCCAAATCCTTTGCGTCCTCGCCGTCAATCGTAACGACGGTCACGCCGCGCAGGTCTTTTCTGCGGGCAAGTTCCTGCGGGGGGATTGCGTCGGGAATCGCGCTTACCTCGTCGTTTACGGCGAGGGAAAAAGACTGCGATAAGCCGTATTGTTTTAATAACTCTCTAAATTCCGTAAAATTCCCGCTCCTTTCCCGCGCACTTTGTTGAAAACCGCGCTGCCCCGAGGCTTTTTCCGTGAAGTAAAAAACCGCCGTGAGGCGGTCTTTGTCAGATTTCATCATTGACATGCCCAAAAACCCGCTTTACGCGGAACTTTCGGGGTTTTCGGACAGTTCTTAATGAATGAACGCGAGTAAGATTGACGTTACAAGGAAGATCACCGCAACCACTGACGTCAACTTACTAAGTAACGCGTCAAGCGTTCTGCCCTTATTTTTGCCGAAAAAGGTTTCCGCGCCGCCCGCGATAGACCCCGACAAACCGAAAGTTTTCCCCGACTGCAAAAGCACAATGACAATTAAAGCAACCGCTACAACAATATGCAATATGGTAACTACGATTCCTGACATGAACAACTTCCTCTCTTCCGATATAACTAAAATAACCGCTGAAACCGCGCGTTTTACGCGCCGAAACGCTCCGTATGGAACGCCCCCGCGATTTTCATCGTTACTATTATACTACGTATCCGCGTAAATTGCAATAGTTATTTGAAATTTTCATATAGTTGAAATATTCGCGGAACAAAACGCGCCCCAACCGCCGCCTATATGCCTAAATTATCCTTCACCTTGCCAAAAAATCCCTTGCGTCCGCCAAACTCACGCGTACCGACGCTCGCGCCGAAACTTTTCAAAAGTTCCTTTTGCTTTTCTGTAAGCCGTTTGGGAACGTCGATTGTCACCTTGACAAATTGGTCGCCCTGTCCGTTGCCGCCCAAACGCGCAATACCCTTGCCGCGAATCCGAAAACTCGTCCCCGTCTGCGTCCCCTCGGGGATTTTCAGTTTCACGCCGCCGTGCAAGGTGGGAACGTCAATTTCCGCGCCCAACGCCGCCTCTACAAAGGTAATCGGCAAATCAAGGTAAACGTCATAGCCGCCGCGCTTGAAAATCTCGTGATTCTTCACGTTAATCAACAGATAAAGGTCGCCCGGAGGCCCGCCTTTTTTGCCGTGGTCGCCCTCCGAACGCAAGGTGAGTTGCTGACCGTTATCGATCCCTGCGGGGATTTTGACGCTGATGTTACGCGTCTTTCGCGTCTGCCCTCTGCCGCCGCATTCGGTACAGGGGTCTTTAACGATCGTCCCCTCCCCGCCGCACGCCGCACAGGTGGTGACGGTAGAGAACGCGCCGAGAATCGTGCGCTGTGAGGTGCGTACCTGACCCGCGCCGTGACAGGTCGGGCAGGTTTGCGGCTTGGTACCCTTTTTCGCGCCGCTGCCTCCGCAGCCGCCGCAATTTTCATAGC
>JAIRSR010000027.1 GCA_031255355.1 Clostridiales bacterium | reverse complement strand
GTTCCAAGTGCGCGTGAATCCCCTCGATTACGTCCCGCGCGGGAAGTTCCGTCCTGTGGCAGTTTTGCTGTGACAGCATGGCGATAGGGAAGTCGTATTCCCGCTGAAACGTCGCCTTGATGATCGGCCGCTTTAGCGTGCCGTTCCACCACGCGGCGTAGGTCTCCCTTACGCCGTCCCACCTGTCTTGTGAAAAATCAATCATTTTTTATCCCCCTTAAAGTTAATTGGTTCATATTTTAATATTCAAAAAACTCCCCTTGCCGCGAAACCGAATCTCAAAGCGCAAGGCTCATAAAAATGTTATACCATAATATTTTTTGAAAGTCAACTTAGGGCGTGTTTTTTTATCAGGAAATTTCAAATGCCCGAAGCGGTGGATTACGCCGCGCTTCGCGCTCTGCTTGCCGCGCAAAACGCGTATATAGAGGATTAGCGGCGGTTCGGCGGGAAAAAACTTGTAATTTGTAACAATGTGAGGTATAATAGACCTGTTCGGTACGCGAATCGCTACCGGGCAGGTCTAAAATATACTCAAATTTTGTTGATTATGTACCCGAACGGGGAATGAAAAGGCAAACCGCTATCACGGAAAAAAGGAGTGAAAAGTTTGAAAAATTATACATTTTGGTTCGCGGCGGGAAGTCAGCATCTTTACGGCGGGGAAACGCTCCGTCAAGTGGAGGAAAACTGCCGCGCGATCGCGGACGGCTTGAACGGAAGCGGGCGGCTGCCCTACCCTGTCGCGTACAAAATGACGGTAAAAACAGCGGAGGACGCGGCGCGGCTCACGGCGGAGGCGAACGCGGACGGTGACTGCGCGGGAATTATCACGTTTTGTCACACGTTCAGCCCGAGCAAGATGTGGATCAACGGCTTGGCGCGTTTGCGGAAGCCGTATTTGCACTTCCACACGCAATTCCACCGCGAAATCCCCGACGACGCGATCGATATGGACTATATGAACCTGCACCAATCGGCGCACGGCGACCGCGAACACGGCTTTATCGGGACGCGGATGCGCTTGCCGCGCAAGGTAATCGCGGGGTATTGGCGGGACGCGGCGGCACAGGAGCGGATCGGGCAATGGATGCGTTCGGCGGCGGGGGCGGTGTTCAGCGAGGGCTTAAAGGTGACGCGCTTCGGCGACAATATGCGCGGCGTGGCGGTCACGGAGGGCGACAAGGTGGAGGCGCAAATCAGGTTGGGTTGGCAGGTGAACACTGTGCCTGTCGGACGCTTGACGGAGGTCATGGCAGAGGTTTCCGACGCGGAAATTGCCGAAAAAATGGCGGAATACCGCGAAAAATACGACTTCGCGCCGTCCGCGGAGGACGCGGCGGCATACCAAGCGCGTGAGGAAATCGCGATACAGCGTTTGTTGGACGCGGAGGGCTGCGCCGCGTTCACCAACACTTTTGAGGATTTATACGGTATGCGGCAACTGCCGGGGCTTGCGACGCAAAATCTAATGTCGCGCGGGTACGGCTACGGCGGCGAGGGCGATTGGAAAACCGCCGCGCTGACCGCCGTTTTGAAAGCGATGGGCGGCGTGTCGTCCTTTATGGAGGATTATACTTACGATTTGAAGCGCGGGCTCATTCTTGGAGCGCATATGCTGGAAGTGTGTCCGTGTATCGCCGCCGACCGTCCGCGCGTCGAGGTGCATCCGCTGGGGATCGGCGGCAAGGAGCCTCCCGCGCGGCTGATTTTTGAGGGCAAGGCGGGACGCGCTACGGTATCCTCTTTGGTTGACATGGGCGGCAGACTGCGGCTGATTACGCAAGATGTGGAGTGTGTGAAGCCGCCGTTGGCTATGCCGCGTTTGCCTGTGGCGCGGGTGATGTGGAAGCCGTCGCCGAACTTGGAAACGGGCGCGGAAAGTTGGATTTTGGCGGGCGGGGCGCACCATACCGTGTTGAGTTACGATTGCGGCGCGGAACTCCTCCGCGATTGGGCGCGGATTATCGGCGCGGAGTTTGTTCACATAGGCGAAAACACCACGCCGCACGGCTTGGAACAGGAATTGTTTTGGAACGATTTGGCATGGAAGTTGAAATAAGTTGAAATAAATAGACTTGTCCGCTCACACGGCGCGGACGGGGAAAATACCGTTTTCGCCGCCCGCGCAAGGGTTCGCGGACAGGTCTAAGGAGGGGCGTTTTGTGTCACAAACGTATCTTGGGATTGAACTCGGTTCCACCCGCGTCAAGGCGGTGCTGACGGACGGATCGCACCGCGTATTGGCGGCGGGTGCTCACGCGTGGGAGAGCCGTTTGGAAAACGGCATTTGGACGTATTCGCTGGAAGCGGTTTGGGACGGCTTGCGCGACTGCGTCGCCGCGCTGATTGCCGACGCGCGGGGCAAAGGCGTTTCGCCGGAGCATATAGGCTGTATAGGCATTTCCGCCATGATGCACGGCTATTTGGCGTTCGGCGGGGACGGAGCGCAACTTGTGCCGTTCCGCACCTGGCGCAACACCAACGCCGCACACGCGGCGGCGCGGCTGACGGAGTCGCTTGGCGTGAATATGCCGACGCGGTGGAGCGCGGCGCACCTCTACCAAGCGGTTTTGGACGGTGAGCCGCATATCCGCGACCTTGCCTTTGTCACCACCCTCGCGGGTTACACGCATTGGCAACTGACAGGACAAAAGGTGCTGGGAATCGGCGACGCGTCCGGTATGTTCCCGATTGACAGCGGCAACGCGGCGTATGACGCGGCGCTTTTGGAAAAATTTGACGCGCTGACAGGCTTGGACGCGGCGGCGTTGTTTCCGCGCGTTTTGACGGCGGGGGAGCCGGCGGGGACGCTGACGGAGCGCGGCGCGGCGTTGTTGGATCCGTCAGGGACGCTGAAACCCGGGATTCCGCTTTGTCCGCCGGAGGGCGATGCGGGTACGGGTATGGCGGCGACGAACAGTGTATCGCCGCGCATGGGGAATGTGTCGGCGGGAACGTCCGCGTTCGCTATGGTGGTGCTGGAACGCCCGCTTTCCCGCGTTTACCCGGAAATCGACATGGTGACAACGCCGTCGGGCAGTCCCGTGGCAATGGCACACGCCAACAACTGCACCTCGGACATTGACGCGTGGGCGCGGTTGTTCGGTGACGCGGCGGGGTTGTTCGGGCGCAAGCCGGACGCTTCGGAACTCTATGCCGCGCTGTACGCCGCCGCGTTGGACGGCGAAGCGGATTGCGGCGGGTTGTTGGCGTACAACTGCTTCGCGGGGGAGCCGACCATCGGGTTGCGTGAGGGGCGGCCGCTGCTCGCGCGGTTGCCGGACAGCCGGTTTACGCCGCAAAACGTCATGAGGACGCTGCTTTATTCCGCGATTGCCGTATTGAAACTCGGTATGGACGTACTCGCTTCGGAGGGCGTAAAACTTGAGCGGTTGTTGGGGCATGGCGGGTTTTTCAAGAACGCGGGCGCGGGGCAGAGGTTCCTCGCCGCCGCGTTGGGCGTTCCGGTCGCGGTTATGGAGACGGCAGGGGAGGGCGGCGCGTGGGGCGCGGCGTTGTTGGCGGCTTACGCGGCGCGGAAGCAGCCGGGCGAAACGTTGGAAGCGTATTTGGAACACCGCGTATTTTCGGGCGGGACAGGGACGCGGGT
>JAIRSR010000249.1 GCA_031255355.1 Clostridiales bacterium | reverse complement strand
CATTACGCCGAGCAAAACGTCGAACTGTGCCTTTTCCCGCTCGAAAATCGCAATCACCTCATACACGCAACGCTTGTCCGCGCCGGAAAACCGTTGCAGCACCGCCGCGAACTCCCGCGCGAGCGCCGTGGTTTCCCCTTGGGAAGCCAACTCGTCCGCGGCGGCGATACTGCCCGCCGCCAAACCTACAGCGACGCTGTCCGCGACGCCGTACCGCTCCGTAAGATACCGCCTCACCGTTGCGTCGGGAAGCGGGGAAAACCGCACCGTTACGGCGCGGGAACGCACGGTAGGCAACAGCGCGTACTCGTTTTGCGTCAACAGCAAAATCACGCAATACGGCGGCGGCTCCTCAAACACCTTGAGCAGCGCGTTTTGCGCCCCTGCGGTCATGGTCTCCGCTTCGGGAAAGAGGAACACCCGCCGATCCGCAAGGTACGGCTTGGTGTACATATCCACCCGGGCGGCGCGAACCGTTTCGACGGATAACGCCGCCTTGTCCTTTACGCCGTAGTACGCGTTGGTCACGACAATCACATCCGCGCCGCTGCCGTCGGTCAGCGCGTCGGCAAAAGCGCGGGCGGTCATGGTTTTGCCGATTCCCGCGCCGCCGCAAAAGATATAGGCGTGTGACGCGGTACCGTTCGCCGCCGCCGCAGAAAGCCTTTTTTTAATTTCCTCATGTCCGTAAATCCCGTCAAAACTCATACCTTTTCAAACCTGTCCACGTCCAATACAAACACCGTCGCCCCGCCGACTACGACCTCTACGGGCCAAGCGGAAGCGCCCATGTACATCGCGGCGGGCGCGGCAAGTTCCGTCCGCGATTTGCATTTATTTTTTATAATTTCCAAAATTCCGTCAATATGCTCCTCGTCGGTGCCAATCAGAAAGGTCACGTTGCCGGCGCGTAAAAAACCGCCTGTGGACGCGAGTTTGGTGACGTTGATTTTGTTTTTCGTCAACTCCTCCGTAAGCCGCGCACTGTCCTCGTGCTGTACGATTGCCAATATCAGTTTCATACCCTCCACCTCCTGTTTACTATATTATACACCAACAAGGGGGGATTTACAAGAAAAATTTACGGAGGGCTGTCCGTTGGCTGTTTTACAGGCTTTTTCTGTTGAAAAACGGCGGGATTCGCGTGTTTTTCGCGGCGGAAATATGGCGTATCATAACTTTTGCAACGGCTCTTTGTGAATTTCTGTGAATTAGGGGTTGTTTTTAACAACGATTTGAGGTATACTTAGTACCGATTGTAAAAATTCAACCGTGAAAATCCGCGCTTTTTCGCCGCCGCGCGAGGGTTAGCGGATTGGTCTACAACAGAACAGGAGAGATTACCCATTATGAACCCACTGAAAAAACGCGTCATACCGATTCTCATCACCTTGCTGATGTCTGCAATCGCGCCCGTCCCGCCAATGGCGGCGGCATACGAAACGGACGCGCCGTATGACGGTTACATCGTAAAACTGAAAAACCCGGAAAGTGCTATGCGCCTGTTCGCCGTAGGTTCCGCGCTGTCAAACGCGGAGTATGCCGGGCACGGTCTGTACGCCGTGCAAACGGAGGAGGAGGCGTTCGCCCTCGCGGACTACGCGGAATATATTGAGCCCAATTACATTTTGACGCTGTTCGGCACGTACTCCTATACCGACTACGCGGCGCAGGATAATATCACGATGACCAACGCGGAGGGGCTGTGGACCTACGACCATTTCGGCACGGGAATCAAGGTGGGCGTGATCGATAGCGGCGTTTCCCCGCACAACGCGCTTGCGGCAAATTTGCTGGAGGGGTACAATTATTTAGACAAGAATAGGGAAACCGCAGACTCCATCGGACACGGTACGCGCGTGGCGGGGACGCTTGCCGCGCAATACGGCTTTGAGGTGATCGGCGCGGCGCATAACGCGAAAATCGTGCCGCTGAAGTGCTTTGGGGAGAAGGGCGGGAGTATGTTGGACGTCGTACAAGCAATTTATGACGGAGTAGACCTCTACGGTTGCGATGTTTTGAATATGAGTTTCGGCATAGAAAATATAGACATTTCCACCATAAGCGAAGCCGTTGAATACGCGGCTTCGCTCGGGGTCGTCATGGTCGCCGCCGCAGGCAACAACGGCGACAATACGCTGTGCTATCCCGCCGCGTATCCCTCGGTAATCGGGGTCGGCTCTGTGGAAAAATCGGGGAACACTGTGATAAAATCAAGTTTTTCCAATTATAACAAAAGCGTGTTTGTGACCGCGCCCGGACGGAATACAAAAAGCCTCAGCGCTTCGTCCAAAACCGCGTATAGTATTGATTCCGGCACGTCCTACGCCGCGCCTGTCGTTGCGGGATTTGCCGCGAATGTCCTCTCCGCCGATCCGTCGTTGCGGACGGGCGACGCGCGGACGGTGGATTTGATGAAGTTTATCATAGCGGATACCGCTGTGGATTTGGGCGCGGCGGGGTGCGATGATTATTTTGGCTACGGCATGATTGACGGCGGGAAGATTAAGGCGGCGTTGGTTTC
>JAIRSR010000238.1 GCA_031255355.1 Clostridiales bacterium | reverse complement strand
ACGGTCACCTCCGAGGGCAAAATCGTGTTAAATTTCGTCAAAATTTTTTCTTTACACGCGTATAATTTCATTATACAATAACACTATAAACAATACAACTATAATTTTCAATTTTTTTCAAAATTTCAAAAAAAGGGGCGGGATTTTCATGTATGCTTTTCCCATAGGCGTGATGTTGGATTCCTTTCGGCTGGACACGAAAACGGCGATAGAACGCGCCGCCGCGCTGGGGGCGCACGGCCTGCAAATGTACGCCACATCGGGCGAATACGCGCCGGAACACCTCACTGCGGAGCGGCGGCGGGCGTTGCTCGATATGGTGAAATCAAACGGCTTGGTATTTTCCGCGCTGTGCGGCGATTTGGGGGAGGGCTTCGGCAACAGGGAGCGCAACCCCGCGCTGATTGAAAAATCCAAGCGCATTATGACGCTTGCGAAAGAGTTGGAAACAGATATTGTCACGACGCATATCGGCGTGATTCCGTCCGATCCCTCCCACGAGCGGTACAAAATCATGCGCGAGGCGTGTTTTGAATTGAGCGCGTTCGCGGACGGCATCGGCTCGCGCTTCGCGGTGGAAACGGGGCCGGAACCCGCGCTGACGCTCAAAGGGTTTTTGGACGGCTTAGGCTCCAAAGGGGTCGCGGTCAACATGGACCCCGCGAATTTCGTCATGGTGACGGGCGACGACCCTGTCGCGGCGGTTTACACACTGCAAGAATATATCGTGCATACCCACGCGAAAGACGGCAGGAAACTTTCGGAGTGCGACCCGGAGGCAATCTACGGCGTGATTGAAGCCGCGATCCAAGAGGGGCGGGCGTTTGCCGAACTTCCGCTGGGCGAGGGCGACGTGGATTTTGACAACTATTTGAAAGCGTTGGACGACGTCGGCTACAAAGGATTTTTGACGATTGAGCGCGAAGTCGGCGCGAACCCGACGGAAGACATAGCCAACGCCGCCGCGTTTTTGAAATCCCGCCTAAACGCCCCGGCGTAGGCGTTGACGCGGATTTTCCGCAGAAAGGAGCGCAACTATGATTCAACCCGCGTTAGACCATGATTTTATCCCCGCCGCGCTTTACAACAAAGCGTTTTCGGAAAAGGCGGACGAGGCATTTTACATCGCTCTGGAGCGTGATCGCGGCTTGGTTTACCGCTATGACGCCAAAATTATCCGCGGCGATTTTGAACACAGTTGTTTTTATATCGAACGTCTGATTAAGACGATTTTGTGGTCTGTAGGCGGATTTCGGCTTACCCTTTGCGGCGATGAAAAAATCGGGCGGTACATCGCGGACTGCTACAAACCCGGCGGTTTGCGTCAGTTTGACAGCGCGTTTATGAGCAAGGTCTATGAACGACAATTTGAAACGATTTTGACTTCCAAAGAAAACCTGCCCGAACGCAAAGACAATCCCGCGCCGGTCGGCCGTCATTTGGACGGTTGCCGCATAGGTTTTGACGCGGGCGGCAGTGATATGAAAGTCAGCGCGGTAACGGACGGCAAGGTGATTTTTTCTCAAGAAATCGTTTGGCACCCCAAACGGAACGACAACCCCGATTACCACTACGCGCAAATCACCCAAGCGCTGCAAACCGCCGCCGCGAAACTGCCGCGCGTGGACGCGGTCGGGGTCAGTTCCGCAGGCGTGTACGTCAACAACCGCGCAATGGCGGCGTCGCTGTTTATCAAAATCCCGCCGGAAGCGTTTGACGCGCGGATTAAGGATATTTATATCAACGCGGCGAAAACGCTCGGCGACATTCCCGTAACCGTCGCGAACGACGGCGACGTCGCCGCCCTTTCCGGCGCGATGTATTCGGGGAAAAACGGCGTTCTCGGCGTTGCGATGGGTACGAGCGAAGCGGGCGGTTACGTAGACGGCAACGGCAACGTCACGGGCTGGCTGAACGAGTTGGCGTTTGTCCCCGCGGATTACAACACCGGCGCGGCGGTAGATGAATGGTCGGGCGACTTCGGTTGCGGCGTGAAGTATTTTTCACAGGACGCTGTCATTCGGCTTGCGCCCCGCGCGGGAATCGCGCTGTCGGAAAAACTCTCCCCCGCCGAAAAACTCAAAGAGGTGCAAACCCTCGCGGAGGCGAACCAAGGCAAAGCGCGGCTGATTTTTGAAACGATCGGCGTATACCTCGGCTACGCGGTTGCGCACTACGCGGATTTTTACGACATTAACTACCTGCAACTGTTAGGGCGCGTCACCTCGGGGGTCGGCGGCGACCTCCTCCTACGGGAGGCGAACGCGGTTCTGCAAGCGGAATTTCCCGCGCTGGCGCAGAAAATCACGCTGTATATGCCGGACGAATACGAGCGCAGAGTCGGGCAATCCATCGCGGCGGCAAGCCTGCCGCAAACCAAGGCGCGGTAACGCCGCCCATCGCCGCGCGGCGAAAAAACCACCGAAAGGGAGGAGTATCATGTTTGTATTTGTACCGGAAGGAACCGACGAAAAAACGGCGTTGGAGCGCACTACGCACCTCGCGATTTCCGCGCATCAAGACGATATTGAAATCATGGCGTATGACGGCATTGTCAAATGCTTTGGAAGCGCGGAACATCACTTCACCGGCGTAGTGGTAACCAACGGAAGCGGGAGCCCCCGCAGCGGGATTTACGCGGGCTATACCGATGAGGAAATGCGGGAAATCCGCAAAAAAGAGCAATGCAAGGCGGCGGTAGTGGGGGAATATTCGGCGCAGGTCTTTTTGGATTACACCAGCGGCGACGTGAAAAACCCGCGCGGCGCGGAGGTCGTCAACGCGCTGAAAGAGGTCATAGAGCGGACAAAGCCGCGCTATATTTATACGCATAATTTAGCGGATAAGCATGACACCCATGTGGGCGTTGCCGTCAAGGTCATACAGGCGCTTCGGGCGTTGCGCTACGTCCCGGACGGCGTGTACGGCTGTGAGGTGTGGCGCAGTCTCGATTGGCTGAGCGACGGCGACAAGGTGACGTTCGACGTGGCGGGACACGCGAATTTGGAAGCCGCCGTACTCGGGGTGTTCGATTCTCAAATCGCGGGCGGGAAGCGGTACGATTTAGCGACCGTAGGCAGACGGCTTGCCAACGCGACCTATTTTGAGTCGCACGGCGTGGACGGTACCGCGTCGTTGATGTACGCTATGGATTTAACGCCGTTGGCGCGGGACGCGGGCGCGAACCTTGCGGAATACGTCTTGGCGTATATCGGCGATTTCGCGAAAGACGTCGAAAGGAAAATCGGGGGATTGCTATGAATATGATCAGATGCGGGGATTATGAGGCGTTATCACACGCTGCGGCGGAGTTTGTGGCGCGGCAAATCAAAGAGAAACCGTCAAGCGTACTCGGGCTTCCGACCGGCGCGACGCCGCTGGGCATGTACAGCAGGTTGGTCGCGCTGTGCCGAAACGAAGCGTTGGATTTCAGCGGTGTTACCACCTTTAACCTTGATGAGTATTATCCCATAAAAAGGGACGATCGGCAAAGTTATTACTACTTTATGCACACGCACCTATTCAGCGGCGTGAACATCAAAAAAGAGAACGTCCATATCCCGAACGGGGAAACCGCCGACCCTGAAGCGGAATGTGCCGGTTACGAAAGGCGAATCGCGCAAAGCGGCGGGATCGACTTACAAGTCCTCGGGATCGGGCAAAACGGACATATCGGGTTTATCGAGCCGGGCGAAGCGTTAGAGAGCGCGACCCACGTTACCGCACTCACGCCGAACACCATAGCGGCGAACGCGCGTTTTTTTGAGAGCGCGGCGTGTGTACCCACCAAGGCTCTGACAATGGGAATCGGTACCATTATGCGGGCGCGGAAGATTTTGATCCTCGTCAGCGGCAAAGAAAAAACCGCGCCGTTACAGGCGCTTGCCGACGGAAAAATCACGCCGAAAATCCCCGCCACCATTCTCAACGCGCACGGCGATGTAACGTTGATTACGGATCAACCCGCGTTTTAAGCAGAATCTAATCTATAAAGCAGTCACAGTAAATTTTTGCTGTGACTGTTTTTATTTTATCGGAAATTGTTAAATTTCCGATAAAATAAAACATTGAATTTATACCTTGGCAAAGGCTTTCGGCTGCGTACCAAAAGCCCCTTCGGTGCTTTTATT
>JAIRSR010000227.1 GCA_031255355.1 Clostridiales bacterium | reverse complement strand
GAAGAAAAAGCTCTTCGATCCGGCTAACCTTTTAGAACCTGTTGCCAGAATCGGCGCGTCCGATTTTTTCTATTCCGCAAACGCAAATAATCCCGCTTATCGTTTCATCATTTCCTCATACGAATTAAGGTAGTAGGATTTTTTTAAGATTTTTTCCTCCTCGTATGCCTTGCGTATCGTCTTAATCAACTCGGTACCGCCGTCCGCGCCGCGCAAGTCACTCCGCAAAGAGTCCAACGTGCGCTCCACTTCGCCGTCGCACTCGCGTTCCAACGCCGCCGCCTCGCCAAGGTATGCGGAAAGCAACTGCTGCCGTCCCGCCGTGCCGCGGTTTTCCTTTGGAAGCGCCTTATAGTCGCCGAGCGCGCGGCGTTCCAGTTCGCCCAACTTCCCGATATAATGCGCTTTCAGCACATACAGCCCCGCGATATGCGCGTTGACGACCGTGCTTAAATCGGGGGTCGGCTCACGCGCGGAAACAGAGGAGGCGACGCTGTTCACCGCGTCCGGCGTGAAGTTGAGTTTTTCCTTAAAGGGCGATTCGCCCAAGATTTCAGCGATAAGTTCGGCGGGCGTGACTTCACCACGCCGGATTTGCTCCTCCTCCTCATGCGTAAAATCACGAATACTATCGCCGGCGTATTGCTTGATCATGCGCTCCGTTTCGCTTTTTTTACCGTTAATCCGCTCCGCAATTTGCATATTATCCAACTTTGCCGAAGTGATGAGTGAAGCAATGTTCCCCCTTTGACGGAACGCAAAAACACCGCCGGCGGCAAGCAACACCGCCAAAATAATTTGAAGGATTTTTACGGCTTTTTTCATGATAACGCTCCTTACGCGATCTGCCTATGATATATGCTTATTGCTCTTTCGTGCCGACCCAAACAATTTGCTTGATTACCGCCAAATCATGCGGCAAGAAGATATCCGCAAGCGGCTGCCCTGTCACAAGATCCGCGAAAAACACCGTGCCGCTCTGCGCCGTTGGTACGTTTGCCGCCGCGAGGTGCGTTCCGAAAATATCCTCCAACGACAAATTCCCAGAATTTTCCAAAATTTCACACTTCACCCTTAGCGTAGCGCCGTTGCCGTTTTCGCATACCAGCGAGGGGTAATACGTCAGCCGCAATTTTACATTTTTATCCTTTTCACACGCGTTTTTCAAATCCGTCAGCATATTGGTAAAGATAAAATCATATTCCCGCGCAAAGTCGTAGGACGCTTTCGGGAGGTTGTTCCGCGCGTTATCGGCAAACGCGGCGCGGTACACCTCGTTCGGCAGTCCGTCCAAAATCATCTGATAATCGGCGTAATTTTCCGGATACCGCAGCACTTTATTGCTCAACCGCGCGTTATGAGTCACCCTCGCGCCGTTCACTTCCTCCGTCGTCACCTCGTACTGTGAGCCGATGAGGTAATCCAATTGCAGCAGGAGGCAAGCAAACTCCTTGCGCGTGATTGCCTTTTCCGACTGAAGTATGCCGTCCGCGTAGAGTTGAACGCCGCTTAAATAACTGTAGGTAAGGCAAATATCCTCCATAGGGTGGCCGATTGCCGCCGCGTCCTTGTAGTAATCGCCCTTTGCGCCGTAATACACACCGGAATGTGACTTGCGAATCATGTTATAGGTCAGCGCGGTGAGGGTATCCCGCACGTTCGCCTCGCGGTCGATAAAATCAGCGGTAATCGTATCCGCGCCGATGCAATCATTGCCGATAATGTACAAATCCCGCGCGTACTCATGCGCGAACGGAACCGCCGTATCGTAACCCTTGTAGGTGAGGTTAAACTCCTCGGAACCCAAGCGCACCGCCGCCCGCGCCATTTCGCCGTTGGTGATGGTCCTCTCCGGCGCGTAGGTCATATCGTCGAACAACTTCATACCGTTCCAAATCAATTCCAACGCTTGCGGCGACGCGGTATCCACAAAATTATTTTTCGGTGTGCCGTCGCTTACCGACCGCGCGCGCACAATCAAAGCCGCCGCTTCCGCGCGAATCAGCGTATCGCCGAGCCGCAAGTCAATGCCGTCGTCGCCGGTCATAACGCCGTAAATATACCCCCAAGCGGCGGCGTTAGGGTTTTTGCCCTGTTCCGTAATGACGGACGGCGCGATTACCTCCGTTTTGCTCCCGCCGCGCTTCCAAATCAAGTTGAGAACGTCGCCCCGCGTAATGGGCGCGTCCGGTTGAAAGGAGTTCCCGACGCCCTCCAGCCCTGACGACATAATATAATCATAGCCCCAATGCGACGCGTCCACGTCGTTGAACGCGCTCTGCCGCAACTCGTTCCCTTTGCCTATCATTTTGACAAATTCCGCGCGTGAAACGGTGTGTTCCGGCTTAAACTCGCCGTCCTCAAAGCCGCCGACCGTGCCGTCTTCCGCTAAGGTCATAACGGCGGCATATGCCCAATGCTCCCGCGCCAAATCGGGGAAAGTAACTTCCGCGCTCACGCCGAACGGAAGCAGTGACAACGAAAAAACGAAAATCAAAAAACAACATACCCGACTTTTTGACATAAATACGCTCCTAACTGAAATTTGTGTGAATTAACGTTTATAATTGTTTATTTTGAAGTTTGTACCGCCCGAACCCGCTTGGCATAGCCTTTTTCGGACGCGCTCCGGCGAATCCGCGCAACACCGCCGTGATTGCGGATTTATACGCCCAACGCGGTTTTCACCACGTCCACCGCTTCCTTGGACACGTTGCAGGAAAGTAAATACATCGGCGTTTCGGCAATCAACCGTTGCATCACGCCGAGGGTCAGCCCCATCATTTCCGTATACACCGGCTTGCGCGTTTCGTTCAGCAACAGCGGCGCCGCCGTTTTCGCGTCAATCCGCTTGATGCTATTGCGTTCCCCCCGCTCTAAACACACGATTGCCCGCAAGGGCGCGGCGCGGTTGAGGTTGAGGGTGGTTTTGCCGCTCCACGGAGTGCCAAACGCGTATGCCTTGCCGTCCGTAAAGCGTATCGCGGGGCTGTCGTCGTTTAAGACGCGCGTTTTGCCACCGTAATGCGTGTTCCATAGCGAGGTATGCGTGGATTTCCCCGTACCGGACGGCGCGGAAAACAGTATCGCGCCGCCGTCATAGTCGATTGCCGAGGCGTGCAAAATCAAGCCGTCGTGTTGCAGAACCGCGTAGGAAAAAATCTCCCCGGCGGTAAGATACCGCCTTAATTCGTTGGTAATGCCGAGGTTATTTTCAAATCCGCGCAATTGCAGACGCGCGTTTTTCCATTCCCGATCGACCTCCAACAGCGATACGACCGTATCACTGCCCGGAAGTGTTTGGAACGCGGCATAGCCGTCCCCCGCCGTTTCAATCCACTGCCACCGATGTATTCTTTTCAGCGTCTTTCCGTCGGGCAATGTAATGCCGTCACTGTCACAGCAACGGATTTGAACGTCGGCGGCTTGTCCGTCAAAGGACGACGCGTAGCCGCTCATGCGCCGGTCGAACCCGCCGAACTCACCGCCGTGAACGCTTATGTTAAGATTCGCTATGGTATAACGCTTCACCGGCTTCCCATCCCTTTTTCCTTTGACATTAGAGTGCGCCGCGTGAAACGCCGCTATGTAACAATAAGACCTGTCCGCTAATCCTCGCGCGGCGGCGAAAAAAATCCTCGTTGATTCGTTGCGAAAGCACTCGCGCCGGGGTTGGCGGATAGATCTAATCAAAACGCTGTGAATTTTATTTGAATCCACTATCAAACAACTGTGAATCCAACGCAAATTCAATAGCAATCCACTGTGAATCCAACGCAAACGCAATAGCCATCTAACGCAATCTAACGTGAATCAAACAGAACTTCCATATCAAACAGAACTTCCATTCGGAATCCCACAGCAATCCGCGACGCAACCGCGATTCAACCGCGATTCAACCAATAGAACGCCGTAAAGCCAAGGCAAGCCTTGGCTTTACATAATTTTTTTACCTTAACTGTTCTCTCCGAACAGCGCAAGTGTTTCCATTTCCGACAAGCCCGAGTACATATCATATTTCGTGGTATTCCCGGGATTATTCGCCAAATTTTCCTCTATCTTAAGTTGAATAACCTCTAATTTTGGTTTTTCATACTTTTTCATAACTTTCACCCTCCTCTATGATTCCGCGTCCGCGATTCAACTTATTCCGCTTCCGGGATAAAACTTGCCGAAGCACCGTACAGCGCGTGTTCAAAATCACCGCCGATTACCAAGTACGGCGTCATGAAATACTCTGACGAACCTTGTAAATAACCGCTCCCGCCGTCAACCAATTTCACGGCAAATTTTCCGTCGTTGCCCATGCCTAACGCTCTGTATTTGATAATGTCCGACCCCGACGCAAAATTAGTGGTCTTGACTACATTATCGCTACCCCAATCACCGCTCGACGGCGAAAAGTCGCCAAATCTTGGATTGGCAATATAAGAGAAAATAATGCCGTACTCATAGCCC
>JAIRSR010000216.1 GCA_031255355.1 Clostridiales bacterium | reverse complement strand
GTTCCATGTGTACATAGATATACTTCAATTGCGCCGTCAGTGCCTCCGAGGTGAGAAAGTCCGCGTCAATGGTGCCGAAAAACAGTATCATCAAATATTCCGTGCGCCACGCACCCTCCAGCGTTCGGGGGTAGTTCCCCCCTTTTTGCTGCTGATACATTTTCATGCACAACTCCAACGCCCGATACGCGTAGACCTTACTTCCCGTCGCCCGATACCGCGCAATCAGCCAACCGACTTGGTACATGCGGGTGCCGTAGTTGTTCCACTCGTACTCTGTATGCCATGTGGTGGGGTGTTCGCTCTGCCCCGCGCCCTTTCCGGGCGGGATAAACAAAAAGTCAGTTTCCTTATAATTAAACACCTGCGTGAAATGCGCGTTATCCGGCTTCGCCGCCGTCGGGCTCGCATCCCAGGTAAGCCTGTTTTCGATAAACTCTTTCTCGTTTGAACTGGCAAAAGCAAACACCTTTTTCGCGCCGCCGACGCTCCTGCCGTAAAAACTAAACTTCATCGAGGTAATCGTGCCCGTAACCGAGGGAATATCAAAGCGGAAGTACGGACGCGCCGTATCGGTGCTAATCGGCATCGTTGCGCTTTCGGCTTTTTCGCGGCAATATAACAGTTCCGCGCCGCCGTAATTTTTGTTGCGGTTCTGCCCCGCGCTGACGTAGGTATCGCCCATTAACTCCAGCCGTTGGTTCACACCGCCGCTCAGCGTCAAATCCAAATACGCCGGGTGTCCGTTGGGGGTCTCTTTGCTCTCGATTTCCAGCGTCGTGCCGTTCATGTCGCTGTCCACCAAAAGCAGTGCGCCTTTCATCGCGCTCCCCGCCGTGTTAATGGTAATGGTATGCCAGCCCCACTCCTCACCGATATTTTCCAGCATACCCACGATATTATCCATTTGCAGGAACGAAAGTATTTTTTCGTTCACCATATCGCATTGTAAAAAGTTGGTCATTGCCGTCATGTCCGCGTTAGGCAAACTGAACGGCGACGCGTCGCTCCTGCTGCGGTAGTAGGCAAGCAGCGCGTCTTTCGCCTTGGCGTAATCGCCCTTTTTCGCGAAGCCCTCCACCCTGTTCAAGTCCGGGAAAAGGTCATAGCGAAGAATCGGCGCGGTGTCCCACCGTCCGATCAAATCATTCCACACGCCGAAGAAATCAGCATCCTTAATATGCTGCGGGTCGCTAATCGGCGGGAACGCCTCGCCGCCCCCCGCCTGCTTCAGCACCGTCACCGCAAAAGTGCGGGTGTATACGTACCCGCCGCCCTCGTAAGTCACCGTCAGTGATAGGTTCGCGTCGCCCTCGTTGCCGTAGGGACGGTCTACTCTGCCGGAATGGGATAAATACTGCGGGTTAGAGGACTGCCACGAAAGTTCGCTCCCCCCAATCAGCGTCGGCAAACTCAAATTCGCCGTAACACCGCTAAGGTCGCCTAAGTCCAGCGCGTCCACCGCCTCTACGCCCGATTTTGTCTCAATATCCATGCCCTCTAAGATAAACCGCACGGTACTCTCGTTCATCGCCGCGCCGTCAGCCGCGACCAGTGTAAACGACGCGTCGCCGCCGTCGCTCTCAAGGCGCGGCGTTACATAATCCGATACGTGAATCGAGGAATACACATTCCCCACCGCCGGCGTAAAACGCTTGATTTCCTCGTCTGACGCGGCGTATAAAATATATTCCCGCGTCTGCTCCAAATAAACGTTCGGGATTTTCAGCATATACCCCGCCGCCTCAGGCGCGGGGTCTGTCACATGGAAAGTGATTTCCCGCGCACTGCCCGAAGCCGCGCTCACCGCGCCGCCGAGGTAACTGCCCGATTTGAGGATTTCCATAGGATATACAAATTCCCGCACCGTCCCCTGACAGGCAAACGCAGCGGTAAATGAAACGCGGGAGTTCCCCTCGTAAAATCCGTTCCTGGACAAAATCACACCGCTGTCCGAAATACTTTCCGGATTGTTGCTCGTCCACGTGACGGATACGTCGTTCACGCCCGGAACCGAAGCGGGCAAACGCACGTCTTCTGATACCGCAGGCGGGAACAGCCCCTCCATTTCCGCCGCCGCGCCGTTGATTTTATCCAAAGAGGTCGGCGTGGATACGATAAGGCGCGGCCTGTTTTCCGTCGGCGTGTTCGCCAACGCTTTCAGGGAAAACGCGCCGTTTAGCGAAGCGATTTTGAACCCTAAAACGCTGTGTTCCGCGTCCAACCCCAACGCCTTGATTTGCGGAAGCAAATCCGGCGTAGTGTAAGCGGAATGTGTAGACAACCCCGTCGGCGAGGTATAGACGATATTTTCAGCGTAGTCGGTCAGCCCGTATGCCGTCGCGTCGCCGAACAGCATACCCGACGATTCATACTGTGTCAATTCGGGCGTAAGCAGGTAGATTTGGAAGCGCATCGCGTTGCCGGTCGCGTCGCCGTGCGTCATGATCCGCAACTGCACCGTTTCCAGCAAGTCAAGGTTTTCAACGTACTCCGAAAAGTCAAACCGCATATACGACATACGGCGGACGTCGCCCGTCGTCCTGTTATCCACTACCATAGTCTCCGAATTGACTGACGCCGCCCTGTTGTTATCGCGCACCCACATCGTTTCATAAGGATACAGCGTAAAATCCGCCGCCAGCGCGGGCAATTCGCCTATGCCCGGCGCGTAGGGCGTACATAGGGCAAGAATTACCGCGAATACAATCAGCCTTTTGAATAACTTCATGATTTTTCCTCCCTCCGCTATTGCGTACTTGAAAATTTGCCGCGTGTGATGTGTTTTGCGGTTTTTTGTAAAACTTCAACAAAATTATCAATTATAATTTGTTTGCAACCAACAAACTTCATTATAATGAGTATGATGTTTCAAAAAAATTCACGCGTCCGTTTCCAAGTACGCCCTAACCCCCTAATCCTTAACGATTACCAAAATCTGCGCGATCCCCGCGTTGCTTTGAATGTACACGATAGACGGGCTTTGCGCGTTCTGCCGATGCGATACAACATCGTCAATAGAGGCGTGTGTTATGGTTTTCGCCGTCCTGTCATACATATAATAGTCGTTGAACTGCGCGTTGATATTTTCGGTATTTCTTATATCCGCGTAGATATATACCGGGTCCGTCATGTCAGCAAAATCCATTGTGGGACTCAACCACAGCGCGTGCCGCAAATACTTTGCCTCATTGGAAATTACCGCCTTTCTCATCTCCATCACCGCGCTGTAAAAACGCTCGTCCGTGGTGTTCACGCCCGTGTTAATCAAAGTATTTTTCGTGCTGAGCGATTCCAGCAACTCCACCCTGACAATATCGCCGGAATAGTTTTTGTTAAAGCGTATCACGTCGCCCTTTTTCAAATCGGACGCAACGTTTGTGACGCTCGCGCCCTGCCACACCATATGACGGAACTCCGCGCCTTGGGAATAGCCCTCTATGGAATAAGTGCTTTGCCCGTCCTTGTCAAGCACTTGGCTCACCTTGGTAACAATGCCGATTTTGGCATTGTCCCCACTCGAAAGGTCTTCGCCGTCCACCGTCAGAACCACCGCTTTTACAAAATCCGTATCCGGGTCGCAATCATACGCCTGCGTATTAAAAGTTTTGCCGTCCTTATACTCGGGAACACCGCCGTAATCATCATCGCTCATGTCGTCCTCCGGCACCACGAAAAATATGGTATCGGCGTCAAACTTGAAGGGCAAAGTGCCTTCCTTATCGTCGTTAAACGCGGACGCGTATTTGCAATAGGTGCGTTTCGCCTGTTCGCCGTATTTGGTAGCGGCGGTAATCGCCTTGACCTCTCCGTCGCTCCCGATTTCCAGGCTTGCCACAATGCCGGTCTCGATTGCCTCGTAGGTGGTTTGATTCGCATCCGGGGAGCGTTTTCCGTTGATTTCCGCTTTTTCGTTCACGGCGTAGGTATGAAAGCCGCTGAGGTTATCGTATATTTTGATTTGCGGCTTTGCGGAAATCCCCGCCGATTTGCCCTTGCGGATAATATAGACGTACTCCGAAACGTCGTT
>JAIRSR010000179.1 GCA_031255355.1 Clostridiales bacterium | reverse complement strand
GTTGCCGATAATTTTCCCCGTGGAAATCAAATAATGCCTCGGGTCCGCTCCGGTAAGGCTGATTGCCTCCTCCTGCCCGTAATCCACCTTGAGTTTTTTCGGCCACTCCGGCCACGGATTGACCCGCTCTACCCGCTCGCGCGGAGGTTCCGGCATAATTTCAAACTGAAACACGCTGTTGCAACCGTGCCGTATCGCCGTCGCGACACAGTCTGTTCCCGTATCGCCGCCGCCGATAATAATCACGTCCTTGCCTTTCGCGTTGATGTAACAGCCGTCCGCCAATGCGGAATCCAGCAGGCTTTTGGTGTTGGCGGCGAGGAAGTCCACGGCGTAGTGTACGCCCTTTAGTCCGCTCCCCTCGACGTTCAAGCCCCGCGCTTTTGCCGCGCCTACGCACAACACAACAGCGTCAAAGCCGTCAATCAGCGTCTGCGCGTCAACGTTCCCGCCGACTTCGGCGTTAAGGACAAATTTAACCCCCGCGTTACGCAGCAGTCCGATACGCCGCTCCACCACGCCTTTATCCAACTTCATGTTCGGGATCCCGTACATCAAAAGGCCGCCCGCGCGGTCACTCCGCTCATACACCGTAACGTCATGCCCCGCCGCGTTCAGATAATGCGCCGCAGACAACCCTGACGGCCCGGAACCAACCACCGCGACCTTTTTCCCTGTCGGCGCCGCCTGTTCCAACGTGACCCAACCTTCGGAAAACGCCTTTTCAATGACGGCGTACTCAATGCCGCTTACCGTGACGGACTGCATCTGATACCCCTCGGTACACGACCCCTCGCACGGCGCGGGACACACTCTGGAAGTAAATTCCGGGAACGGATTGGTTCGCGTCAGCCGTTGGTACGCCTCCCGCCACTGCCCTTTATAAACCAAATCGTTCCATTCGGGAATGAGGTTCCGCGCGGGACATCCCGCCGCCATTCCGTTCAAAAGCACCCCGCCGTGACAAAACGGAATCCCGCAATTCATGCACCTTGCCGCCTGCTCTTGCGCCGCCGCGTCGTCCATATGCCCCTTAATCTCATTCCAATCCCCGATTCTTTCCCCTGTCGGACGCTTTTGGCACTCTACTCTTTCATATTCTAAAAATCCGGTTGCTTTCCCCATAATAATACCACCAATCCTATTTCTTAAAACTCTCCTCAAACGCCGCCATAAGTGCCTCATCGCCTGTCAAGCCGGAGGTATACGCTTTTGCGATATGCGCGTTCATTTTTTTGTAATCCGTCGGAATCACCTTGGTAAACCGCTTTGCCGCGCCGTCCCAATCGCTGAGGATCCGCGCCGCTAAAGGGCTGCCTGTGTACGCGGCGTGCTTTTCTATCATAGACTTCACCTCGCCGCGCTCCTCCGCGTCGGACAGCGTTTCCATCAAAATCATAGAAGTGTTACAGCAAAGCGGGTTGAAATCGAGGATATACGCGACCCCGCCCGACATACCCGCCGCAAAGTTCCTGCCTATGCCGCCCAGCACGACGACCTTACCGCCCGTCATATACTCACAGCCGTGGTCGCCCACACCCTCGACGACGGCTTTTATGCCGCTGTTGCGGACGCAAAACCGCTCCCCCGCGATGCCGTTGATGTACGCCTCACCCTCCGTCGCGCCGTAAAACGCCACGTTGCCTATGACGATATTTTCCTCCGGCGCGAAGCCGGAGTTTTTCGGGGGATAAACAATCAACTTCCCGCCCGACATACCCTTGCCGATATAGTCGTTCGCGTCGCCCTCCAACGTCAGCGTCATGCCCTTTGGCACGAACGCGCCGAAACTCTGCCCCGCCGAGCCGACGAAGTTCAGTTTTATGGTGTCTTCGGGAAGTCCCTCCGCGCCGTATTTGCGCGATATTTCACTCCCCACTACGGTACCTACAACCCTGTCTACGTTTTTGATTTTCAATTTCGCGCGGATTGCTTTTTTGTTCTCTAACGCCGGCTTGCACATTCTCAGCAGTTTTTTCATGCCGAGGGAATGTTCCAACATATGGTTCTGCGCGCGCGTGTTGAACCTGCCTACATCGGAACCCGCGTAGGGTTGGTACAGAATCGCCGAAAGGTCTAACTTCGCGGCTTTTTTATTTTTAATATCGTCCCGCATTCTAAGGCGGTCAGTGCGCCCGACCATTTCCGTCACCGTTCTAAAGCCGAGCCGCGCCATAATCTCGCGCATTTCCCGCGCGATAAACCGCATGAAGTTTTCGACGTACTCCGGCTTGCCCGCAAAGCACTTGCGCAGTTCCTCATTTTGCGTCGCGATTCCCACCGGGCAGGTGTTCAGATTGCACACCCGCATCATCACACAGCCCAACGCGATCAGCGGTGTTGTCGCGAAGCCGAACTCCTCCGCGCCGAGCATTGCCGCGATAATCACGTCCTTGCCGGAGAGTAACTTCCCATCCGTTTCAAGCACAACCCTATCGCGCAATCGGTTCAATACCAGCGTTTGGTGCGTTTCCGCAAGCCCTAACTCCCACGGAAGCCCCGCGTGGCGAATACTCGTAAGCGGCGACGCGCCCGTCCCGCCGTCATAGCCGCTGATTAAAATGACATCCGCTTTGCCCTTTGCCACACCCGCCGCGATTGTCCCCACGCCGACCTCCGACACCAATTTGACGTTGATTCGCGCGTCCTTGTTGGCGTTTTTCAAGTCGTGGATCAACTCCGCCAAATCCTCAATAGAGTAAATATCATGGTGCGGCGGCGGTGAGATCAAGTCCACACCCGGCGTAGAGTGCCGCACTTTCGCGATTGCGGGGTACACCTTACTGCCGGGGAGTTGCCCGCCCTCGCCCGGCTTCGCGCCCTGCGCCATTTTAATTTGTATTTCCTCTGAATTAACCAAATAATTGCTCGTCACGCCGAAGCGACCCGAGGCGACCTGCTTAATCGCGCTCCGCTTGGAATCGCCGTTTTCCATTGTCTGAAAACGCGCCGGGTCCTCGCCGCCCTCGCCTGTGTTGCTCTTGCCGCCGAGCCTGTTCATGGCGACCGCCAAACACTCATGCGCTTCCTTGCTGATTGAGCCGTAGGACATCGCGCCCGTCTTAAACCGTTTGACAATGGACTCTACCGGCTCGACTTCCTCGACGGGAATCGTTTCCGCGCCGCCGTAATTAAACTCTAACAGACTGCGGAGCGTAATCATTTCCTCCTCGTTGATTTGCTTGGAATAGGACTTGAACAGGTCATAGTTCCCCTCGCGGCACGCCCGCTGGAGCATATACACCGTTTCCGGGTTGTACAAATGCGCTTCCCCGCCGTCCTTGCATTGGAAGTAGCCGCCCGATTCCAACGTGCTTCGGTAGGGCGAACGCTCGTTGTACGCGCTTTCATGCCGCGCCGCGTTTTCCTCCGCGATTTCCTCTAAGCCGATTCCCTCGATTCGGGACGGCGTAGAGGTGAAATATTTATCCACCAATTCGCGCTTTAAGCCCACCGCTTCAAAAATCTGCGCACCGTGGTAACTTCGGACGGTGGAAATTCCCATTTTCGTCAAAACTTTCAAAATGCCCTTAACAGACGCTTTGATATAATTTTTTTCGCCTTCCTCACGGCTGATCCCGCCCAACAGACCTTTTTCACACAGGTCGCCTACCGTGCGGTACGCTATGTACGGATCGATTGCGTTTACGCCGTAGCCGATGAGTGCGCAAAAATGATGCACTTCACGCGGTTCCCCCGATTCCAGCACCAGACCGACGTTCGTTCGGATTTCCCGCCGAATCAAGTGGTGATGCAAGCCGGAACAGGCAAGCAACGCGGGAATCGCCGCGTAGTCCGCGCTGACCCCCCGATCCGAAAGTACCAGAATCCCCGCGCCGCGCTCCACCGCCTTATCCGCTTCGCGGAAAACGCGTTCCAACGCCCGTTCCATACCCGCCGCGCCGTCTTTCGCCTTGTACAGCATGGAAAGCGTAACCGTTTTCAGCGGATTGCCGTCCAAACGCTTCAAGGCGGCAAGTTGCGCGTCAGTCAATATTGGGTGTTCCAGAAAAATCGCGGCGGCGTCGCCGTCCGGCGCTAATAAATTGCCGCAATTGCCGAGCAAGATACTTCCCGAAGTGACGATTTCCTCTCTGATGCCGTCAATCGGAGGATTGGTAACCTGCGCGAACAGTTGCTTGAAATACAAATACAGCATTTGCGGCTTTTCGGACAACACGGCAAGCGGGCTGTCCATGCCCATTGCGCCCACAGGGTCAATGCCGTTGACCGCCATAGGCTGAATAATTTTAGACACGTCCTCATAGGTGTAGCCGAACGCCTTTTGCAATGTGAGCAGTGTATCCGCTTCGCCGTCCGTTTGCTCCTCTGACGGCGCGGCGGGGAGGCCGCTCATATCAAAAATGTGCTTTTCGTTCCACTCCGCGTAGGGCAACGCTTCCGCTGCGCCGCGCTTGATTTCCTCGTCAGAGATAATGCGCTTGCCCACGGTATCGATGAGCAGCATTTTCCCCGGTTCCAACCTGCCCTTGTATTTCACGTGTTCCGGCTTGACGTCCACCACGCCCACCTCGGAAGCGAGGATGACCCTGTCGTCCTCCGTCACGTAGTACCGCGACGGACGCAAGCCGTTTCTGTCCAGCATAGCGCCAATGACGTCGCCGTCGGAAAACGCCATTGCCGCCGGACCGTCCCACGGTTCCATCACAAAACTTTGGAACTTGTAAAACGCCTTTTTTGACGCGCTCATCAAGTCGTTTTTCTCCCACGGTTCGGGAATCATCATCATAGCGGCATGGGGCAGCGATCTGCCCGTCATGTATAAAAATTCCAAACTGTTATCGAACATGGACGAATCGCTTCCCGTTTCGTCAATAATGGGATACACCTTTGAAATATCGTCAAACAGCGGGGAATCAATACACCTCTGCCGCGCCCGCATCCAATTGACGTTGCCGCGTATGGTGTTGATTTCGCCGTTATGCACCAAATATCGGTTAGGGTGCGCCCGCTCCCAACTCGGGAACGTGTTGGTACTGAACCGCGAGTGTACCATAGCAAGCGCGGAAACAAATTCAAGGTCGGAAAGGTCAATATAAAAATTCCGAAGTTGCTCCGCCGTCAGCATCCCCTTGTACACCACTGTTTTAGAGGACAAACTCGCGACATAAAAGGTACCGCCCTTTTCCTTGCTCATAGGGATAATCACCTTTTCCGCGCGTTTCCGAATCATATACAATTTGCGCTCAAAATCAATGCCGCCCGCCGCGCCGCCGCCGATAAAGACCTGCACGATTCGCGGCATGACGGATTTCGCGCTTTCGCCTATCGTCGTCTTGTCGGTAGGCACCTCGCGCCAACCGATAATTTCATGCCCCTCCTCACGCACGATTTTCTCAAACGTTTCTATTTGTTCCCCTCTGAAAACGTCGTATCTGTGCATAAAGAGCATTCCCACGCCGTAGCGTCCCCGTTCGGGCAGTTCAAAGCCGAGCGCCTTACAGTCCCGCTTGAAAAAATCATGGGGAATCTGCACCAAAATCCCCGCGCCGTCACCTGTGTTTTCGTCCGCTCCGCTGGCACCCCTGTGGCTCAAATTTTCCAACACCGTCAAAGCGTCGTCAACGGTGTCATGAGATTTCACGCCGTTGATGTCAGCGACAAAGCCCATACCGCAAGCGTCATGCTCGAACGCCGGATCATACAGCCCCTGTTTGATTGGCAAACCGTCCTTTAACATATTCCACACCCTTAATTCTGTTTTAGAAACCACTTTTATAAACCGTTTTATCAACAACGCCGCCGTTATTCCGCGCTTATTCCCCCGCGTGTTCCCCGTTGAAAACGCGCCGCATGTCTCATGGATTTTCGCGGTTGCTTTGTGCCTGTAACGCCGACCGAATGATATTATATCAAAATTTATCATTTTTTACAATAATATTTTTGAAAAAAAATAAAAAAATTTTTCACTTTTTGGATGCCGCGCCGAAAAACCCGCTAAAAACGGCGGTTCCCGCGTTTTTCAAACTTCATCGCAACGCGTCGGATTTCCTTAAAATTCACGGCGGTTTGTGATTTTCGGGAATAAAATTCTGATTTCGGCAAAAAATAGGGAGTATAGTGCAACGGGTTTGCGAATCTTTTGCGCCTTTCGCAGAAAGGAATGTTCATAAGAATGAATAAAAAATATTTTTTCATATTATTTTCCGCTATTGTACTGCTCTTTTCCGGCACGGCATGGCGGTACGCGGCAACGCCGACCCTTTCCAAATACGGTTCGCGGAGTGAGGAAGTGCGCCAAATCCAGACCAAACTGCGCAATTGGGGGTATCCTGTTTCCTCGGTGGACGGCGTTTACGGCACCAACACAAAAAACGCGGTGATTCAGTTCCAAAAAAACAACGGACTAAAAGCGGACGGAATCGCGGGCGCGGCGACCCTCGGCGCTATGGGAATATCAAGCGCGGATAGTTACGAAAATAACATCCAACTTTTGGCGAGAATCATCAGCGCGGAGTCGCGCGGGGAACCGTACACAGGGCAAGTCGCCGTAGGCGCGGTGGTGCTGAACCGTGTGAAGCACCCCTCTTTTCCGCATACGTTGGCGGGGGTCATCTATCAGCCGGGCGCGTTTACCGCAATCACGGACGGACAGTTCAACACCGCCGTCGCCGCTTCCGCGTACCAAGCGGCGCGGGACGCGATGAACGGTTGGGACCCCTCGAACGGCGCGATCTACTATTACAACCCCGGGAAAAGCACCAGCCAATGGATTTATTCGCGCCCCGTAATCGCCAGAATCGGCAAGCACTTTTTCGCGAAATAGCGCGGCAAAAAACCGGCTCTTAACACCAAGAGCCGGTTCGCGGAATCAGTAGTTGTTGCCCGCCTCAATCGCCTTGACGTTGGTGTCAAACAACGCCTGTTTTGACGCGGGAATACTTTTTGTCAACGCCGTTTTGACGCAATCCATAGAAACCGCGCCTGTTACGGCAATCAACTTCCCCAACATAATCATGTTGGCGAGTTTCGGGATTCCCATATCGTTCGCCATTTGCGTCGCGGGAATCAGGTGTACGCCTACATCCGTCCGCGACGGCGCTTTGCCGACGAGGGAACTATCGATGATCATATTGCCGCCCGCCGCCACTGTTTTTTCAAATTTGTCAAAGGAGGGCAAATTCATCACGACCAACTCTGTCGGGTTGTTGATAATCGGCGAGCCGACAGGCGCGTCCGATAAAATCACGTGACAACTTGCCGTACCGCCCCGCATTTCCGGGCCGTAAGAGGGGAGCCACGATACTTCCAAGCCGTCTACCAAGCCCGCGTATGCCGCGACCTTGCCGGAAAATAAAATCCCCTGACCGCCGAAGCCCGCGAATAAAATTTCATGAATCACGCGTGTTCACCTCCGTCTGTATCCTTAAACGTCCCGAGGGGATAGTGCGGAAGCATGTTCGCCCGCAGCCACTCCATCGCCTCGAGCGGCGACAGTCCCCAATTTGTGGGACAAGTGGAAAGTACCTCGACAAGGGAAAATCCCTTTTTGTCAATTTGGTTTTGGAACGCCTTGGTAATTGCCGCCCGGGTATCGTTGATGTTTTTCACCGTATCGACACTGCACCGCTTGATGAAAGACGGCCCCTCCAACGTGGACAGCATTTCGCATACCCGAATGGGATAGCCTTGACTTTCGGCATTCCTGCCATACGGCGACGTTTGCGTCACCTGCCCCACCAGCGTAGTGGGCGCCATTTGCCCGCCCGTCATGCCGTAAATGGCGTTGTTGATAAAAATCACCGTGATATTTTCACCCCGCGCCGCAGCGTGCACCGTTTCCGCCGTGCCGATCGCGGCGAGATCGCCGTCCCCTTGATAGGTGAACACGATATGTTCCGGGTGGACGCGCTTAATGCCCGTGGCGACCGCCGGCGCTCTGCCGTGCGCCGCCTGCTGCATATCACACGCGAAGTAATTGTAAGCGAACACCGCGCAGCCTACAGGCGCGACGCCGATTGTCTTCCCCTCTATGCCAAGCGCGTCTATCGCCTCGGCGACCAAGCGGTGGATAATGCCGTGGGTACAGCCCGGGCAATAGTGAAACGGCACGTCACAAAGCGCGTGGGGCCGTTGGAATACTGTTTCCATTACGCGTACCTCCTAATCTCGTCAAAAATCGCGGCAGGGGTCGGCACCATACCGCCCGTTCTGCCGTAAAAATGTACGGGACAGCGTCCGTTGACCGCCAAACGGATATCTTCCACCATTTGCCCGGTGCTCATCTCGACGGAAAGTATTGCCTTGACGCGCGCCGCCGTTTCCGCGATTACGCCGCCCGGGAACGGCCATAGCGACACCGGGCGAATCAGCCCCGCCTTAATGCCGCTCTCCCGCGCCTTTTTGATTGCCGCCTTGACAATCCGCGCGGTGGTACCGTAGGCGACGACGACAAGTTCCGCGTCCTCCGTCCCCTCTGTTTCATACCGCACCTCATGTTCCGCGATTGCGTCATACCGCGCTTGCCGCGCCAAAATCATCTGTTCCAGTTTTTCCGGCTCTATGTAAAGCGAATTGATGATATTCGCCTTACGCTTCAGTTGCGTACCCGTCGTCGCCCACGCCTTTTCGGGCGGCGTTCCTCCCGCCGCGTCAGGGAACGTAATCGGCTCCATCATCTGCCCGAGCATACCGTCGCCCAGCAGCATCACGGGCATACGGTATTTGTCCGCAAGGTCGAACGCGTCGGTCGTGCAATCCACTACCTCTTGAATGGACGAGGGCGCGAGGACGATCATATGATAATCGCCGTGCCCGCCGCCCTTGACGGCTTGGAAGTAATCGGACTGCGCGGGCTGTATGCCGCCCAACCCGGGGCCGCCGCGAACGATATTCACGATGACGCAGGGCAAGTCCGCGCCCGCGATGTAAGATAATCCCTCCGCTTTCAGCGATATGCCCGGGCTGGACGAGGAAGTCATTGCCCGCGCCCCCGCGCCCGCCGCGCCGAACACCATGTTGAT
>JAIRSR010000009.1 GCA_031255355.1 Clostridiales bacterium | reverse complement strand
TCTATGGCAGCAGTTAAAGAGAAAATCAGAATCAGATTAAAGGCGTATGACCACGTTTTACTTGACAAATCGGCGGAAAAAATCGTGGAAACAGCGAAGCGCACCGGCGCGAGGGTATCGGGGCCGATTCCGTTGCCGACGGAAAAGGAAATCATCACCATTTTGCGCGCGGTACACAAGTACAAGGACAGTCGGGAACAGTTCGAGCAAAGAACGCACAAGCGTCTTATAGATATTTTGTCCCCGTCGCAAAAGACGGTGGAAACTTTAATGCGGTTAGACCTACCCGCAGGAGTCGATATAGAAATTAAGTTGTAACGGCGAATCACGGAACAGCCCTCTTTGGGCTGTCTGTTTTGGCGTTTAGGCGCAACGGGGGAAACGTTTTAATATGAGGTGATTTTTGATGAAGTACTTTCAATTAGTAGTTTCGGGAGTAATTTCATTGAAAATTGTATCAGCCTTTGTTTCTGACAAGCCGTCAGAGCATGGCGAAAACGAAGGCACGGCGTTTGGTTCGCACCGGTTACAGCCGCGATTTCTCAGAGTCCGGCAGGTTTCATGTTTAAGGAGCGGTTTATGTCGCTTCTAAACCTCTAAAACGGAAAGGAAGAAGAGTATGCGGAAAGCAATTTTAGCAAGGAAACTCGGGATGACGCAGATTTTTGACGAGGATGGCAGGTTGATTCCCGTCACCGTTCTGGAAGCGGGGCCAAATTCGGTCGTGCAGAAAAAGACGGTGGAAAACGACGGTTACAGCGCGGTGCAAGTCGGCTTTATCGACATCAAAGAGAAAAAAGCCAACAAGCCGCGAAAGGGGCACTTCGCGAAAGCGGGCGTCGCGCCAAAGAAGTACCTGCGGGAGTTTCGCCTGGAAAACGCCGCAGAATTGAACGTTGGCGACGAGATTAAAGCCGATATTTTCACGGACGGCGACAAGGTGGACGTGACGGGCATCTCAAAGGGTAAAGGCTTCGCGGGTACCGTGAAAAGGTGGGGGACGCACAGAGGTCCCATGACGCACGGTTCGGGCTATCACAGGGGCCCCGGCTCTATGGGCGCGTGTTCCAACCCGGGGCGGGTCATGAAAGGCAAAAAACTCCCGGGGCATTTGGGCGTTGAAAAGGTTACGGTGCAGAATTTGACAATCGTAAAAGCGGACGCGGATAAGAACGTGATTCTGATCAGAGGCGGTCTGCCCGGCCCTAAGAACGGTTTGCTGATGATAAAAAACACGGTCAAAGGCCGTAAATAGCGGGAGGGGAGGAAAACATCATGCCAAAAACAACATTATATAATATAAATGCCGAGCAGGTCGGCGAGATTGAGTTAAGTGACGACATTTTCGGCTTTGCGGTAAACGCGGGTGCGATGCACACTATGGTCGTCAGTTACCTTGCGAACCAGAGGCAAGGCACGCAAAGCACCAAAACGCGCACAGAGGTTCGCGGCGGCGGCAAAAAACCGTGGCGGCAAAAGGGAACCGGGCGGGCGCGTCAAGGCAGTATCCGTTCGCCGCAGTGGACGGGCGGCGGCGTGGCACTCGGGCCGAAGCCAAGGAGTTATCGGTTCGCGGTCAACAAAAAATTGCGCAGAGTCGCTATGAAATCAGCACTTTCCTCAAAAGCGGGGGCAAGTGAGATTATCGTTCTGGAGGATTTGTCGCCGGAAACCTACAAGACAAAGGAATTTGCGGCAATCCTGTCGAAGTTCGGCACGGACAACGCTCTGATTGTTACCGCAGAGAAAAATGAAAACGCGGTGCGGGGCGCACGGAATATCCCTAACGTAAAAACCACGCTCGTGACGACGCTGAACGTCTATGACATACTGAAATACGGCAAATTTATTGTTACCAGAGATGCCGTCGCTAAGATTGAGGAGGTGTACGCGTAATGCGGAAAACAGCACATGACATCATCAGAAGACCTATCGTAACCGAAAAATCAATGGCGCAGGCGGCTGAAAAAAAATACACCTTCGAGGTCGCGAAAGACGTGAACAAAATCGAAATCAAGCAAGCGGTGGAGGAAGCGTTCGGCGTTAAGGTCAAAAAGGTCAACACCATGAACGTCCTCGGCAAGTTCAAAAGGCAAGGCGTTCACGTGGGCAAGCGTCCCGATTGGAAAAAAGCGATTGTGACGCTGACGGACGACAGCAAAACGATTGAGTTTTTTGACGGCATGAATTAGGGTTGTCCCGCGTTTGCGCGAAACACGGCGGAATGGGATGGATTCCGTGGTTGCGCGAAACATGGCGGAATGGGGATCGATTCCGCGTTTACGCGAAGCACGGCGGGAACAGGGAGCGATTCCAAGCGTTCAGACAAGTATGCTAAATAAGGAGTGAAACACATTGGCTTTAAGAAAATACAAACCGACGACGCCGTCCAGACGCTTTATGACGGTGCCGACCTTTGAGGAAATAGATAAGGTCAAGCCGGAAAAGTCACTGCTGGTAAGCCTAAAAAGCAAGGCGGGCAGGAACAACACCGGGAAAATCACGGTAAGGCACCGCGGGTGCGGGGCGAAAAGAACCTACCGTCTGATCGACTTCAAGCGGGATAAGGACGGAATCGGCGCGGAGGTTTTGTCTATCGAGTACGACCCGAACAGGAGCGCGAATATCGCTCTCGTTCAGTATGAGGACGGCGAAAAGAGGTATATCCTCGCGCCTGTCGGCTTGCGGAAAGGCATGAAAATCATGTCCGGCCCGACGGCGGATATTATCCCGGGAAGTTGCTTGCATATCAGAGATATTCCCGTGGGTACTTTGATTCACAACATCGAGTTGTACCCCGGCAGAGGCGGGCAACTCGTGCGCAGCGCGGGGAACACCGCGCAACTTATGGCGAAAGACACCGCCTATTCACAGGTGCGCTTGCCGTCCGGCGAGGTGCGCATGATTCGGACGGACTGCAAAGCGTCCATTGGGCAGGTCAGCAATACCGACCATGAGAACATCTCTATCGGCAAAGCGGGCAGGAAGCGTCACATGGGATTTCGCCCGACTGTGCGCGGAAGTGTAATGAACCCCAATGACCATCCGCACGGCGGCGGCGAGGGCAAATCGCCTATCGGCCGTCCCTCCCCGGTAACGCCTTGGGGCAAGCCCGCGCTCGGTCTGAAAACGAGGAAGCACAAAAAGGCATCCGACCGCTTTATCGTAAAGCGCAGAGGAAGCAAGTAACGCGGATTTTTGAGGATACAGCGTGATATAAGCAATTGTCGAAAGGAGGAATTACAGAATGGGTCGTTCGGTAAAAAAGGGGCCGTTTGTCAGTGAAGTGTTGCTAAAAAGAGTTGTTGAAATGAACAACGCCGGCGAAAAAAGAGTACTCCGCACATGGTCAAGGCCTTCTACCATTTTTCCCGATATGGTCGGTCATACTATCGCGGTTCACGACGGCAGAAAGCATGTGCCTGTCTATATAACAGAGGATATGGTCGGTCACAAACTCGGCGAATTTGCGCCGACAAGGACGTACAGAGGTCATTCGGGCTCTAAAACGTCTAACGCGAAGTAACGCTATTTGAAAGGAGGCACAATTATGCAAAATGTTGCGGTTGCAAAAAATAATCATGTGAGGATTTCCGCTCAAAAGGTTAAAATTGTTATAGATTTGATTCGCAACAAGCCTGTCGGTCAGGCGCTCGCGATCCTCAGAAACACACCCAAGGCGGCAAGCCTTCCCGTGGAAAAACTGTTGCTTTCGGCGATTGCGAACGCGGAAAATAACCACGGCATGGACGCGGGGGAACTGTACGTCGCGGAAGTGTTCGCGAACCAAGGCCCGACAATGAAGCGAATCCAACCAAGGGCGCAGGGCAGAGCGTTCAGAATCCTAAAGCGCACCAGCCACATCACGATTGCGTTAAAGGAAACGAACGGCGCGGAAACGCCGATCGACGTAAAGCCGGATAAAAAAGCGGCAAAGACGGAGGTCAAGCAAGAGAGCAAGTCTGCGGCGAAGCCGAAAAAGCAGACGGCGGCAAAGAGCGCGGCGGCGGATAGCGCGGCAAAAAAAGACGGCGCGAAAGACAGCGAACCGAAAGCCAAAGCCAAGAGCGGCGCGGCAAAGACGGCAAAAACCACGAAAACGGCGGACGCGAAAGCGGACGCACCGAAAAAACCAAGAGCGCCGCGCAAAAAAGCGGCTGAGAAAACGGCTGACGCCGCCAATACAAACGAACCCGCCGCAAGCGGCGCGGCACAGGAATAAGACGGGTAGGGAGGTAGAGTATGGGACAAAAAGTACATCCGCATGGATTAAGGGTAGGAATAATCAAGGATTGGGATTCCCGTTGGTTTGCCAATGATCAAGAATTTGGCGACAGCATTGTCGAGGATTACAAGGTGCGCAGGTTTTTGAAAAAGGCGTTGTATCAAGCGGGGGTCGCCAAAATAGAAATTGAGAAAAAAGCGAACAAGGTCAAGGTGTTTATCCACGCCGCGAAGCCGGGTATTATTATCGGTAAGGGCGGTCAAGAAATTGACAGGCTCAAGTCGCAGGTGCAGGCGTTAATCGGCAAGGACGTTGCGCTGAATATCGTCGAGATCCGAAACGCCGATGTTGTGGCGCAACTTGTCGCGGAAAATATCGCGTCACAGTTGGAACGGCGTATTTCGTTCCGAAAAGCGATGAAAGGCGCAATGGGCAGGACGATGAAAATGGGCGCAAAGGGCATTAAAACCCTGTGTTCCGGTCGTCTGGGCGGTGCGGAAATCGCGCGTTCGGAGCATTATCACGAGGGAACCATCCCACTGCAAACCATTCGCGCGGATATTGATTACGGGTTTGCGGAGGCAAACACCACATACGGCAAAATCGGCGTAAAGGTGTGGATTTACAAGGGCGAGGTCCTTCCGGAAAGCAGAAAAGCGCCGAAAGTGGAAGGAGGAAGACAACATGCTATCCCCAAAAAGGGTTAAATACCGCAGAGTATTCCGAGGCAGAATGACAGGTAAGGCGACCAGAGGCAGTGCCGTAACCTACGGAGATTTCGGCTTGCAGGCGTTGGAGCCGGCGTGG
>JAIRSR010000270.1 GCA_031255355.1 Clostridiales bacterium | reverse complement strand
GCGCGGACAGGTTGGCGATTATCACCGGGCCGAACATGGCGGGGAAGTCCACTTATATGCGTCAGGTCGCGCTGATTACACTGATGGCGCAGTCGGGGAGTTTCGTACCCGCCGCGTCAGCGCGTATCGGCGTTGCGGATAAAATCTTCACGCGGGTGGGCGCGAGTGACGATCTCGCGTCGGGGCAAAGTACTTTTATGGTAGAGATGAACGAGGTCGCCAACATATTAAACGGCGCGACGGGGAAAAGCCTGTTGATTCTTGACGAAATCGGCAGAGGTACCAGCACGTATGACGGTTTGAGCATCGCTTGGGCGGTGGTGGAATATATCGCGGACGTAAAAAAAATCGGCGCGAAAACGCTGTTCGCGACGCACTATCACGAACTTACCGAACTGGAAGGCAAGGTCGCGGGGGTGCGGAATTACTGCGTGGCGGTGAAAAAGCGCGGCGACGATATTACGTTTTTACGCAAAATCACGCGCGGCGGCGCGGACGGCAGTTACGGAATCGAGGTCGCGAAGTTGGCGGGGGTGAAAAACGAGGTCATCACCCGCGCCAAGGAAATTGTCGCCTCGCTTGAAAGTGTCAACCTCAACAAAACAGATACGGTCAAGATGAAAGCGGTCAAACAAAAGCCCGCCGATACAGATCAAATCGGCATGGCGGCGTTCGCGGGAAGCGGGATCATAGACGAACTGAAAGGTGTGGACGTTACGACGCTGACGCCGATCGAGGCGATGAACGTGTTGTATACCCTAAAGACAAGGGCGGAGAAGTTATGAGTAAAATCCATGTTTTGACTCCCGAAGTTTCCAACAAAATCGCCGCAGGGGAAGTGGTGGAAAATCCCGCGTCGGTGGTAAAGGAACTGATAGAAAACGCGGTGGACGCGGGGGCAACCTCTATTACGGCAGAAATCAAAAACGGCGGCGTATCGTACATTAGGATTACGGATAACGGCTTCGGTATGTCCGCAGAGGACGCGAAAACCGCGTTTACGCGCCATGCCACCAGCAAAATTTCCACAGCGGAGGATTTGGAGGAAATCGCGACGTTGGGCTTTCGGGGGGAGGCACTCGCGAGTATCGCGGCGGTATCCAATATCGCGCTTATGACGAAAAGCGCGGAGGGGGAGGGCGTTGCGCTGACGCTAAGCGGCGGGAACATCACCGACGAGCAGGCGGCGGGTTGCCCGAACGGAACCACTGTCGCGGTGCGGGATTTGTTTTTCAACACCCCCGCCAGAATGAAGTTTTTGAAAACGGATAAAACCGAAACGGCGCGTGTGACGGATATTGTAGAGCGGCTCATTTTGGGCAACCCGCGTATCGCGCTGAAATATATCACTGACGGCAAGGAACGGCTGTTCTACGGCGGCGGGGGCGACTTAAAGGCGTGTGTTTACAGCGTTTACGGCAGGGACTACGCCAACGGGGTACTTCCCCTTTCGCGCGGGCAGAACAACGTCGCGGTCTCCGGCTTTGCGGGCAAAGCGGAACTTGCCCGGGGGAACAGGAGTTTTCAAAGTATTTTCCTCAACGGCAGGTATGTGAAAAACAGGGCGTTGACTTATGCCGCCGAAGCCGCGTACAACCACACGCTGATGTCCGGGAAGTTTCCGTTTTTTGTGCTTCATTTGGACGTGCCGCGCGGGTCGGTGGATGTGAACGTACACCCCACCAAGCAGGAAGTCAAATTCGCCAACGAACGCGCGGTATGCGACGAGGTGTATTGGGCGGTGAAAAGCGCGTTGCAAAGCGGCGCGGATACCTTAAGGCGCGAAATTCAGACCCCCGCGAAGCACGGCTTTTCCGTGCCGTCGCTCGCGGAACCGCACCGACAGTTGCCGTTGACGGCTTCGGGCGGGGCGGTACAACTTCCGGTGTTTGCCGCGCTTGCGGAGGAGGGGGAAGCCAATCCCGATGTAAGCGAACCTACGGCGCAGACTTCCGCGCCGCAGGATTTTTCGCGGGGGTACCGCGTCGCGGGGCAGTTTTTTGACACCTATATCGCGGTGGAAACAGGCGAAAAAATTATTTTGATCGATCAACACGCCGCGCACGAACGCATGATTTTTGAGCGTCTTGTCAAGGCGGCGAACGAACACACCGTTGCCGCGCAGACGTTGCTCTCCCCTGCGGCGGTCACTCTTTCCCCCAAGGAATACGGCGTATTGCGGGAAAATTTAGAGGTATTTGCCGAATTGGGTTTTGAAATCGAGGAATTTGGAAATAATTCTATATTAGTCAGGCAAACGCCGGAGGCGGTCGGCGAGGAGGGGCTAAAGGCGTTAATCGAGGAACTGATTGAAAAAATCGGCAAGCCGGGCGCGGCAATGACGGAGCGGCGGGCGGCGATGCTGGAATCGGTATCATGCAAGGCGGCGGTGAAAGGGGGAAGCAGACTGCATGAAAGTGAAATCACCGCGCTGATCGACGACGTGTTAAGCACGGACGGCGTAAGCACCTGCCCCCACGGACGGCCGCTGATGGTGGATCTCACCAAGCGCGAACTTGAAAAACGCTTCAAGAGAATTGTGTAGAGAGAGGAACTCCGATGAAACCGCTGATTGTAATCACAGGCCCGACGGCTTCGGGGAAAACGGCAATGGCGATAGAAACAGCGCGTAGGGTGGGCGGGGAAATTGTCAGTGC
>JAIRSR010000243.1 GCA_031255355.1 Clostridiales bacterium | reverse complement strand
TGCTCAGTCGGGGATATTTTTCTGTGTGTTATCAGTTTTTGCGGACTTTCGCAAATTTTCAATTTGCATAAAATTTATATCGCATTAGCAAAGCCGTTGACCAAAAAAATCAGCGGCTTTGTCCGTAGTCTGTGAGAAACGCTATGGCGTTTCCCTTGACCCTCTGCGGTTTCTAAAAATGGTGTTGTCTGTTTGATCTTGAAATTTTGGGTCGCTTGGCTTTGCTTGAAATGAATTTTCATGCGTTTGGGGTGACAAAATCCGTTTCAACCATTGCGCTGTGGGGCAAAGTGTGGTATGATACAATAAGATGTTTGTGCGGTATACTTATGATTGGGGGAATTGCGCGTGAGAAAGTTCATACGGATCGGTATTTTTTCGGTTTTGCTTGCCGTTTGTGTTCAAGCGGCGGTTTTGGCGGCGGGCGGGGAGTTGCTGACGGAACTCAACGCTATGGTTTCGCTTTACGGGAACGGAAAATATCATGAATGTATTGCCTCCGCGGACGCGCTTTTGGCGCGGGACGGCGCGTTAATGGCGGCACATCAATATAAGGCGCTGGCGTATTTTAAGCAAAAGGACTACGGGGCGGCAATCGCCGCGCTGGAGGGTCAACTCCGCCGAAACCCCGCCAACGAACCCGCGCTGTACAACCTCGCGTGTCTTTACTCCCTCACGGGGGAGGAAACACGCGCGGCGGACGCTTTGCGAAAGGTCATGGCGTTGAGCGTCAAAAATAAAATTGGTATAAAAAAAGATTTAGACTTTTATAATATTAGGGACAATATAATTTACAAAAATATACAGGGAATCAGCGTAACGGTCGGCGGGCAGACGCTGTTTTTCGACGTTCCCCCGACGACGGTAAACGGCAGGACAATGCTCCCCGTCAGGGCGGTTTTTGACGCGTTGGGCGCGGCAACGGCGTGGGACGGCGGCAGCCAAACGGTTACCGCCGTTAAGGGGGATACGACGGTTGCGCTCTCTATCGGCAGCGATACGATTACGGTAAACGGACAGCAACGGCGGTTGGACGCCGCGCCGATTTTGACGGACGGCAGGACGCTGGTGCCGGTGCGCTTGGTGTCTGAGGCGTTCGGCGCGGTGGTGACGTGGGACGGCGCGAATGAAATCGTCGAGGTTCTGACGCAAGCGCCGCGAGGGAACGCGGATTACGATACGGTGCGGGACCGTTTGGACAGCGCGGTAGACATTTCCCCGGTCAACGGCAAATACGCCGAACCGTACGCCTTGCGCGGCGGGGAAGCGAAACTGTTGGTCATCGCGAAAGACGGCGGGGCGGCGGCGTTGTTCGACAGCCTTAGTGACGGCGGGCGGGCGCGGTACCTCTGTGAAAAAGTACGCCAAAAGCAAGCGGAACTCGGGGATTGCGGCGTTGTGTACATGGAGTTTATCAGCGAGGGTAGAGTGTACTACGCGGGCGTGTACCGTGAGGACGGCGAAGCAAGCCTTACCTACTATGAAAACGGCATTGCCGCGAACACGGTGGTGCAGGACGTGCCGGGCTGTAATTACCGCGATTACTACGGACTATAAAAATTAAAAGAGAAAGGTGAATTTCTGCTGTTATGAATGAGATGAAAGAGTACGAACGCTGGCTTGCCGCCGACGCGGTAGAGGACGGCGCGAAAGAGGAACTTCGGGCAATCGCGGGGGACGGCAAGGAAATCAAGGAGAGATTTTACAAGCATCTGGAGTTCGGCACGGGCGGGTTGCGGGGAATCCTCGGCGCGGGGACCAACCGCATGAATAAGTATGTTGTACGCCGCGCCACGCAAGGGATTGCGGATTATATTTCAAAACACGCGGGGGAGGACGCGAAAAAGCGCGGCGTTGTCATCGCCTTTGACTGCCGCCATTTTTCCGACCTTTTCGCCCTCGAAACCGCTCTGGTGTTTGCCGCCAACGGCATTAAAGCGTATTTGTTCGACGCGCTCCGCCCTACGCCGGAGTTGTCCTTTGCCGTGCGTCATTTACACGCGGTCGCGGGGGTCAATATCACCGCTTCCCACAATCCGTCAAAATACAACGGCTACAAGGTGTATTGGGAGGACGGCGGGCAAATCCCGCCGCATATTTCGGACGCTGTTTTAAGTGTAATCAACGATATTCCCATGTTCGCGCCGAAAACGGTCAGCCAAGCGGAGGCGGCAAGCGCGGGGTTGCTGGAAATCATCGGCAAGGAAGTGGACGACGCGTTTATCGAGGCGGTTGCGCAGACCTCCGTCAACGGCGACGCGGTACGCCGCGTGAGCGATACGTTCAAGTTGATTTACACGCCGCTGCACGGCGCGGGGAATAAGCCCGTCCGCGCGATACTGAAAAAAGCGGGCTTTGCACATGTTTTTATCGTCAAGGAGCAGGAGCAGCCCGACGGCGCGTTTCCGACCGTCGCGTCGCCCAATCCCGAAAACAGGGAGTGCTTCGACCTCGCGGTACAACTCGCGCGGCGTGAGGGCGTGAGCCTGATCATCGGCACCGACCCGGACGCGGACCGCGTGGGCATTGCCGTGCGCGATTCGGGCGGCGAATACGTAACGCTGTCCGGCAATCAAGTGGGCGCGATGCTGACGCATTATATCCTCACCGCGAAAAAGGAGCGGGGGACGCTTGCGGCAAACAGCGCGGTAGTTTCGACGATTGTTTCCACAAAAATGACGCGGGCAATCTGCGGCGCGTTCGGCGTTACGCTGTTTGAAACGCTCACCGGCTTTAAGTTTATCGGGGAAAAAATCCACGAGTTTGAAACGAATCACAGTTATGAATACGTGTTCGGCTTTGAGGAAAGTTACGGCTACCTCGCGGGGACACACGCGCGGGACAAGGACGCGGTATCCGCAAGTATGCTTATCGCGGAAATGGCGGCGTATTACGCCGCGCGGGGCGAAAGTCTTTATGACGTGATGAACGGACTGTACGCGCGGTACGGCGGGTTTTCCGAGGAAACAGTCAGCGTCACAATGGAGGGCGTGGACGGACTCGCCAAAATCCGCGAAACGATGCAACGGCTCCGCAACGGTACGCCGCGCAATATCGGCGGCTTTGACGTGTTGGCGGTGCGCGACTACAAGGCGGGGACGCGCCGCGATTTGGTCAGCGGTACCGAAACCGCGCTGGAACTGCCTGTTTCCGACGTGCTGTACTTTGAACTTTCGGACGGCGCGGGCTTTGTCGCGAGACCGTCGGGAACGGAACCGAAAATCAAACTCTATTATTTGACACAGGGCGAAACGAAAACCCGCGCGGACGCTGTTCTCGCGAAGGTAAAGGCCGCCGCAG
>JAIRSR010000226.1 GCA_031255355.1 Clostridiales bacterium | reverse complement strand
TGCCGCTTCGCCCTTAATCGCTTCGATGGATTCCTGCAACGCCTTTTGGTCGTTTTTGCCCCAACGGTCAAGCAAATTCGCGTACCCTTGGATTACGGCAATCGGCGTTCTAAGTTCATGCGACGCGTCGGACACAAAGCGGATTTGAGAGCGGTACGCCGCGTTGACGCGGCTGAGCATACCGTTAATCGCCCCCGCCAACGCCTTTAACTCGTTGCGGTCTGAACCGACGGTAATCCGCGTATCCAGCCGCGCCGCGTCAATCGCGTCGATCGTCCCGGTCAAATCCTGTAACCGCGCGTCGGGCAGCACACTTTGCGTATTGTTGAGGTTCCGCGCCGTTTCGGTCAGTTCGGCGAGAGGCCGCAACGCACGCCGCGCCGCGCGTGCCCCTTTGCCGACCGCGCCGATAAAATACAACAGTTCAAAAATCAGCAGGACGGCGAACAGCCGCAAAAATACACGCGCCACGCCGCCGATTGGGTAATCCTCCGCTGCGTACACCCCGCCGCGCGGAAGCCACAGCCGATAGGTCATACGTTCCATACGCGTCCACAGCCTGCCGCCGTCCGACGGTACGGCAAGAGCGCGTACCGCGCCCGCCGTCCGCGCCGGCAAAACGCCTTGCAGAATCCGGGGAAGCCGCACCCCACGGGGATACCGCTCCGCAACCTCAATATTCCCGCTCCGCGCTGTTGCGGCGTTGTTCGCCGCCGCCGATTCAGCGTGATACAGCACCGCCCCCGCGAACAGCGACGATATAAGGATATTCAACCAGAAAAAGCAGAAAAACACCCTCCCGGTATACCACGAATTCAACTTGAACACGATGGAATAGTTTACCTTTTTTCCGTCACTCATCTTTAATCACATACCCCACTCCGCGAATTGTGTGAATCAGTTTGATGCCGAACACCTCATCGATTTTGCCCCGCAAATAGCGGATATACACGTCCACGACGTTGGTATCCCCCGCGTAGTCAAAATCCCACACCCTATCGAGCAGTGTTTCTCTGGAAAACACAATCCCCTTATTTTCAAGCAAAAACCGCAAAAGTTCAAATTCCCTTTTGGTCAGTTCGACGGGAACGCCGTTCACTGCGGCGCTGTGACGCGCCACTTCCAGCACCAGACCGAGCGCGGAAAGACTTTCCCGCGCGGCAGTCCCCTTCTTGCGGAGTGCGCGGCGAATCCGCGCGAGCAGTTCCTCGATTTCAAACGGCTTGGTCATGTAGTCGTCCGCGCCGCCGTCCAACCCGGTCACCTTGTCCATCACCGTATCGCGGGCAGTCAGCATAATCACAGGCACGTCGGAGGCGCGGCGAATCCTCCGCAGCACCTCCATACCGTTCAGCCCGGGCAGCATAATGTCAAGTACAATCAGGTCAAAGCCGCCGTTTTCGGCAAGTTCTAATCCCGTCCTGCCGTTATGCGCCTTTTCCACCGCGTACCCCTCGTACAGCAGTTCCATTTCCACAAACCTTGCGAGTTTTTCCTCGTCCTCAATCAACAAAATTTTCTCAGCCATACGATCCACCGTTCCTTAAAATCCGCGCGTTGTTATCTGTCGTTCCCGCCGTCCCGCACGTCTTTTTTGATGCGTTCCGCCGTGTCAGCCGCAGATTCCATAACACGGTTGACTCCCGTTCGTTCCAAGTCCGCGCCCCGAAACAGATAACGGCACCCGAAAAATAAGCCGATGACCAGAAGCGGAATCACCACCCAAAACGCAAAGACCAACAACAACGCCAAAACCGTTACGGGGACGGATATAATCGTCTTATCGCCCCGCCGCACCTCAAAGGTATTGGCGTTTCCCCGCGCGATTACCCGACCGCACCATTTGAAAAACCTACCCGCAAGGCGCGAAAAAGTTTCGCCGCGATACGCCTCCTCCGACGCGCGGTACGCGTACTCCCGCTCCGGCGGCTTTTCGCTTTTGGAACTGTAATACCCGCCGTGTTCCGGCGGCGGCACCTTGCCTTGACGCTCTAAGAGGATAATCGCCTCCAGAATGTCGCCGTCCGAAGCGTCCAACGCCGCCTTTGCCTCGTCGTAAGTAACCTTTGCCTTTTCCCGCAATTTTTCTACTTGCTCCATGTTTGCCATAATGAACCTCCTCTTTTTAAGATAGGTCTATTATACCGCAGAATAGTTTGATTCCTCTGTGAAAAAGATTAGAATTTGATTAGAGCGTTATCGCCTATTTCCCAAACACACCATAGAAAAATCAAATAAAGCCGTCGCGGATTTTATGACGGCTTTATTTTTATAAAAGCGTTATAATTATCGTTATATCAGGGAGCGTCCCATAAGGTATTGGTCTGTTTCCCGCGCCGCGAGTTTCCCCTCTTGGATCGCCCACACCACCAAACTCTGCCCGCGTCTGCCGTCCCCCGCCGCGAACACCTTATCGACGTTGGTACGGAAAACGCCGTATTCCGCTTTGATGTTGCTTCTTTCGTCGCGCTCAATCCCCAAACCGCGCAACGCCGTATCGTCGGGGCCCAAAAAGCCCATAGCCAACAGCACCAAATCCGCTTTCCACACTTTTTCACTTCCCGCAACGTTTTTCGGAACAAACCGTCCGTTCGCGTCCTTTGCCCACTCGACCCGCACGGTATGCACCTCTTGCACCTCGCCGCTTGCGTTGCCGAT
>JAIRSR010000153.1 GCA_031255355.1 Clostridiales bacterium | reverse complement strand
CCATTATCGGTTCCGGCCCTGCGGGGATTACCATTTCTATCATACTCGCGCAGAGGGGCTACCGCGTTACGCTGTTTGAATCGCGGGATTATATCGGCGGCGTTTTGCGGTACGGGATTCCTGAGTTTCGCTTGCCGAAGGCGGCGTTGGAAAAATACAGGGAAAAACTTGTGGAATTGGGGGTAAAAATCCGCCCGAACACCGTAATCGGGCATGGCGGGTTGGTCATCGACGACTTGTTTCGGGACGGCTACAAAGCAATATTTATCGGTACGGGCGTGTGGAAGCCGAACGCGCTCGGCATCGAGGGGGAGAGCCTTGGGCATGTCCACTTCGCGATCAACTACCTCAAAAACCCTGCGGTTTACGACTTGGGGGAGCGCGTCGCGATTATCGGCGCGGGCAACGCCGCTATGGACGTGGCGCGGACGGCGATACGGAAAGGGACGCGGCAGGTTACGGTGTTCTTTCTTATGGGGGAGGAGCAACTTACCGCTAACCGGGCGGAAGTCGCGTACGCCAAAGTAGAGGGCGTACAATTTGAGTACTTCAAACAGCCCGTGAAAATAACGGACGACGGCGTGATTTTCGCGGATACGCGCCTGATCGACGGCGGTGACGGCGGCGCGGAGTTTGAAAGAATCCCGAACACCGAACGGCTGTACGAAGCGGACAACGTCATTGTTTCTATCAGCCAAGGCCCGAGGAATTATATCGTTTCCACGACCGACGGAATCGAGGCGGACGGGCGCGGGCTGCTGGTCACGGACGCGCATGGCAGGACGACGCGGGAGGGGATTTTCGCCTCCGGCGACGTGGTGAGCGGCGCGAGGACGGTGGTGGAGGCGGTCAGTTACTCGAAAAGCGTCGCGGACGCGATGGAGGAGTATATCCGAAACGCGGCGGAAAATCCGCCGATATGACGCCGCGCGGGAGGTTTTACACAGGTTCTGTCATTCGCGCGGGTTCAATCCCGCCGCCGGGCAGGGCGGGGATAATGACGCTCACCGTCGTTCCCGCGTCCTCGCCGGACTGTATGCGCACGCCGTATTCGTCGCCGAAAATGAGTTTTACGCGCTGGTTGACGTTTTTCATGCCGAGATGCTCAAAATCCGCGAAGTAATCCGACTGCATATACTGATTCAGCGCGTCGATTTTATCCGCGCTGATTCCCGCGCCGTTATCCGACACCTCAAAAAAGAGTTTCGCGCCGGATCGGTACGCCTTGATTTTAATCATGCCGTTGGTCTTTACCGAGCGCACACCGTGTGTAATCGCGTTTTCGACAATGGGCTGGAGCATGATTTTGATTGCAATCATGCCGGTGATTTCCGGGCTTACGTCAAATTCCGCGTCAAAAGCGTCTTTGAAGCGGATTTTTTGCAGTTCAATATAGCGGGTGACGTGTTCGAGTTCCGCGCCGACGGTGGTGAAATGCTCGCTGTCGGAAAGGTTCACCCGGTACAGTTCCAAAAGTGAGGTGATCGCGGAAGTTACGTCGTTGTCGCCCCGGGTCAGGCGCATTGCCATAAACCGTATGGTCGTCAGAATGTTAAACAGGAAGTGCGGACTGATTTGCGTTTGCATTGCCGTGATTTGCGCCTTTTTGAGCAGTTTTCCGCGCTGTTTCAGTTTCGCGTCCTGCTTTTGCTTGTCCTTGACAAGCAGTGAGAATACGGAAAACGCCAGCGCCAAGCAGACGAGCAGCCCCGCCGCGATAGAAACGCCGGCAAAGGTAGGCAGTTTCGCGGAACTTTCGCTGTACCGCGTCAGTTTGAGGGTGGAAACGTAAATCCACCCGGTTTTATCCGATTTCAAATAGGTGGTTACGCTTTTGAGGTCCTCCTCGTTACCGATGACGCTGTACGGCGCGGCGGGGAGGTCCGGGTCTATTTGCTTGCCGTAAGCGTGGGGGAACAGCATTTGCCCCGCGCTGTCATAGATTTCCATATTCTCGGTGTTGGCGGTGTTGACGGTAAAAAAGTCGTTCAGACTGTCTACCGAAAGATTGACAATCACCGCGCCCTTTGGCTCACCGATGTATTCTATCGCGTAAAACGCGGTAATGACGCGCTTTTTTTCGGCGGGGTGGTTCACCTCACGCGCCGTCAGCCAAAAGAACCGATCGCGGTTTTGCGCGTACTCCCCGTACCAGCCGTTGTCGTAAAAATTATTGATGTCGCCGCCGCTTTTTAGTGAAATCACGGTGTTTCCGCTTAAAGAAAAGATATGCGCACTGTCGATAAACGGCGAAATTGCCGCCATATTTTCCAACATGGCGACGATACTTTTGGAATCATAATCGAGGATTCTCCCCGGCGTTTCACTCAAAAAATACATGACGTTGTGGTCGGACGAAATGCGGTTCGCTTGATTGTATATGTTTTGGACGGTCATGTCCACCGTGTTCGAGATGCGCAGCAGCGAAAGCGCACTGGCGTTTTGGATCTCGGTTTCCAAATTCCCTTTGAGGACGGAAAACATAAACGTCACGAAAATCGCGAACGGCACGGACACCAAAATTAACAGTTGCCCCAAATATTTAATATAGACGCTTCCCCATTTATTCCGCTTCATAGGTTCATTTTCCTGTACTCTGTCGGGTTGCAGT
>JAIRSR010000264.1 GCA_031255355.1 Clostridiales bacterium | reverse complement strand
GACCAACACCACGTCCGTTTCACTGATACTGATTACAAAATCCTTGTTTTTGTCGGGGAACAGGCTGGCGATGATCTCCTGCGCGGTATACTCGTCCCCGCGCGTCCGAATGAGGAACGCGACACGGCTTGTTTCGATGTTGAGGTAAAGCGCTTTCGCCTTGGGGTAGATGTCGCTTAGCATAATGTTATCGATCAATATGTTTTTGATAAAACTGATTTTATCGTATTTTTCATCATAATACTGCTTCAGTTGCGAAAGCGCGACGCAAATCAACCCGACGTAGCCCTTGGAAACGTCGTCGTCGCCGTCGCAGAAAATAATATACTCCGAGCGGTTCCTGCCGCCCAACCGTCTGAAATGCTTGCCGTCACGGACGAAAATTTCGCCTGTTTCCCGCGCGGTATCCGCAGCATCCTCCCACACTTGCGCCAATAGCGAAGCGTCGGTACACGCCACGACGTTTCCCGTCTCGTCCAGCACACCCGCCGTCCTGCCGCCCAACGCCGACTGCATTTGATATATCACCGTTTGGAATAATCTGATAGCCATTGAAACGCCTCCCTGTATCATGATCGCAAACCGCGAATCGGCTTGCGGCACGTTTATGATAAAACTGTACAACTTATATTGTAACTCCAAAACAGAAAAAAAGCAAGAACAAATTCACGGATTACCTTAAAAAACTCCCTTTTCGCGTTTTTTCGGCGTGTTCCGCGCGGGGGAACCTCCGCAATGAGGTTTGGAACGGAGGAGGATTCCGGGCGCAAAAGGGGAAAAGCAAAGCGCACCTTTTGAAAAAAAGTGTGTTTTTACGCTGACAATACAGAAAAACGAAAAAACTGCCCGAAAAACCGCCGTTTTTGAAAAAAATCCTTGTATTTCGGCGCATTTTCCTGTATAATATTGCGTGTTCCGAAAGGTGTACTTTTTGAAAAAAACATCAATTCGCGCAAAAAAGAAAGGGGCGGCTCGGCGGGTGAAGCGTTTCCGCAGTTTAACAAATACTCCGCGATTTTATACTATGTCGTTCTTTTTTACCGGCATGGCTGTGTTTTGCGCGATCATATTTACCGCGCCGCTGCTCGGCGTGGCGAATCAAAACGACTTTAGCAGAGTGATGTACGGTATGCGTTACGACGATTGGACGTACTATTATCAAAATCTATTCAGCAAACATCTGCAATTGGAGTATCCGTTCACTCCGTTCCCGCACGGCAGACTGTTCGGCTTCCCGCCTGCGGTCAGTGAGATTTACTTCATATACGCGGCGCGAATCCTATCAAAATTGTTTGGCTTTGCGAAATTTCAACTGCCGATTTACGCCGCGCTTACCGGAACCGTCTATGTCGGCGCTTTGTCGTTCTTGTACCGTGTTGTGTTGCCGCGAAAAAAACCGCTTAGAATCCTGGTCGGCGTGATTTTGCTGCTGATATTTTTGGATGGCTATACCGTGATGTGGTTCAACAGTTTGTACGGCGAACCGATTGTTTTTATCGGGATTATTTTGACTGCGGCGTCCTTTTTGTTCGCGGCGCGGCGGAACAGTCCGCGCTATTCTTATGTTCTGTTCGCGGTATCCTCTCTTATTATGATTGGCGGGAAGTTGCAGGCGATAGAGTTGTTCGCGGCGGCGGCGCCGCTTGCGCTGTATTTGCTTGCGCGGGCGGTGAAAAAACGCGGAATTTTCAAAATCGTCACCCTCGCGGTGCTGTTCCCGGTTTCCGTGGGTTATTGTTGGTCGCTCTATTCCGAATTGGGCGGGGACATGAACAACCAGACCACCTATCAAAGCGTTATGACGGGACTCCTCCCCAACGCGGAACATCCGGGCGCGTCGCTTGCGGAGTTAGGCTTGGCGCAAGGATTTATCGCCGATATAGGCAAAAACGTCTACCTTGACAGTTCGGAATATTCCTACGCCGCGCCGTTTACGGAAGAGTGGAACCAAGAGTTTTACGCGCAAATCAGCAATGAAAAGATTGTGAAATATTACTTGAAGCATATGGACGAATTTGTCAAGGGACTTGAATATTTAGGGAGAAATTCCCTCTCTCACGGCAGAAACGTGGGCGAGGACAGCAGACAACTTGGTCTGCATACGATTGCGCATCCGCATACGACAAATCACAACAGATTTCTATTGTACTCCGCGTTTCTCAACCTGTTGCCAAAAAGTTTTTGGTTTTTGCTTGCGATTTTGCTCCTCAACGCGGCGTTGTCGCTTTTTTTGATTGTGAAAAAACAGGTTCGGGCGGCTGTACTGATTCTTTCCCTGTGCCTCGGCGGGAGCCTCCAATTCGTCATGCCGTATGTGTTCAACGGCTCTTGCGATACGGCAAAACAGTTGCTCATCTTTGGCTTCCTGTTTGACCTGCTCATATTCGGACTGCTCCGCTTCGGCGCGCCGTACCTGTTGCCGCGCCCGCGTCCGCGCCGCAAACGCAAGCCGGTTTGCGAAAGAATACCGGCTGAGCAAGCACCCTCGCGGAAACCGCGCGAAAGGCTTGGGACATATTCTTGAAATTGTATAAAAACTTTGCAATTGTCAAGGCACCAACCATTGCGTCACGAACTCAGGAAAAATTACGCGGTATGTATCGTAATCATTTTGCAGACACGCTTGGCGATATGGATATAACCGCTATAGATTTTATGCGGTTGCAGTGATTTTTTAATGCTAAATCAAGCTCCGGTTTGTCGATAGGATTTATCTGCTTGATGTGGCAAACATTAAAAAATCAGTTTTTTAAGTATGCTGTGGGGGAACGCTATATAACCGCTAATCCTATACAGGACGTTAAGGTTCCAGATAACGGAAACACCAAAGAGCGTGAGGACGTTTACCGCATTTAAAGTCGTTATGGACGTGCTT
>JAIRSR010000261.1 GCA_031255355.1 Clostridiales bacterium | reverse complement strand
CCTCTCCTCCAACAACTTGTTTGTACATATTTATGCCGCCAACTCTTGCTTTATGTCAAATTTATGTTATAATAAATACAGTAGTAGTTGTAAAACCTAATCGGTTTTACTTCCGTTGTGTTTATTGAAACGGTGTGAAGCAAGCCGATTGGCGGCTTGCACTGTTGTTATAATAAATACAATAGTTGCTATAATACAACCCTTGGAGGTGCGGTCATGACAGATAGAATCGCGGAATTTTTCCGCAAAGCGGGCATTGTAATCACGGACGCGGAACGGGCAAGTTTGGAGGTTGCTGATTTTGGTCTGAACGACCTTGAAAACACGGGGCTGGAGATTTTAACTTACGTCAACACCGCGCGGTGCTGCGCGAAGGAGTTAGTTTTGTTCCCGCGTCAGACCTGTCCGGAGCATCGCCACCCGCCCGTCGGGGGCGGGGAGGGCAAAGAGGAAACTTTTCGCTGCCGTTGGGGAAAGGTGTATCTTTTTGTGGAGGGTGAGGAAACGCCGCACAGGGCGGTAGAGCCGCCCGAGGGCGTATACACCGTATTCCGTCAAATCGAGTTGAACCCGGGAGATCAATACACGCTGCCGCCGAACACAAAGCATTGGTTCCAAGCGGGCGGCGACGGCGCGGTCATCAGTGAATTTTCTACGCAAAGCCGCGACGACGCGGACATTTTCACCGATCGGAGGATTATCAGATGAGGGCGGTGGTGTACGGCGGCGGCAATATCGGGCGCGGTTTTTTAGGGCAAATTTTATATGAAAGCGGATACGAAACGGTATTTATCGACGTGAACCAACGGTTAATCGACCAACTGAACGCGGATCGGGCGTACCCTATAAAAATCGTCTGCAACGCGTACCAAAAGGAACTTGTCATCAAAAACGTCCGCGCGGCGCACAGTGACGGCGCGGCGGCGGAAATCGCGGCGGCGGATATTATTTTCACTTCGGCGGGGGTAAACGTCCTGCCGAAAATCGCGCCTGTAATCAAGGCGGGTCTGGAACAGCGCACCACAGGCGTGGACATGATCATCTGCGAGAACCTGTTGCACGCGGACGAATATCTGCGCGGGTTAATCCAACCAAAGGAAAATATCGGCTTGGTAGAGGCGAGCGTAGGGCGCATGGTTCCGGTGATGACGGACGACATGCGGGCGGGAAACGCCGCTATGGTGTGGGTAGAGCCGTTTTGCACCCTCCCGGTAGACCGCGCGGCGTTCAGGAACCCTATCCCCGCCATACGCGGTATGCTCCCGAGCGCGCCGTTCGCGTACTACATACAAAGCAAGTTGTATCTGCACAATATGGGTCACGCGGTTGCGGCATACATCGGAATGCGCAAGGGGTACGAATATATTTGGCAGACGATGGAGGACGCGGAACTCTATCAAACGGTCAAAAACGCCATGTACGCCGTCGCCTCCGCGCTGTGCTTGGAACACGGCAAGCCGGAAGCGGAAGTGCTTGCCTACGCCGACGATTTACTGTTTCGGTTCCAAAATAAATACCTCGGCGATACCACAAAGCGCGTCGGGCGGGATACCAAACGCAAACTCGCGCCGGAGGACAGGTTGCTCGGCGCGTTGGCGTTGTGCCAAAAGCACCGTGTGCCTACGGACGACCTCAAAAAGGGCATTGTCGCGGCGTTGGATTATTTGTACGAAAGGGAAGGCGGTTGCTAAATGTATGATGTGGCTTGTATAGGAATCTTGGTCGCGGATATTATCGCGAAGCCGGTGGACGCAATACCGGGCAAAGGGCTTTTGGGCTTGGTGGACGGCATCACACTGCACAGCGGAGGCTGCGCGATGTCCGCTTCCGTCGATATGGCGAAGTTGGGGCTGAAAACCGCGCTTTTGGGCAAGGTGGGCGGCGACGGCTTCGGCGCGTTCATGAAAGACACGCTTGCGCGGTATCACGTCAATTTTGACGGCTTGGTGACGGACGCGCGGAATCAAACCTCCGCTTCCGTCGTGCTGTCTGACGGCGCGGGGGAGCGCACCTTTTTGCACTGCGCCGGCGCAAACGCCGCGTTCGGCAAAGAGGACGTGAATTGGGACGTTCTGCGGCAAAGCGAAATCGTGTTCGTGGCGGGAACCATGCTTATGGACACCTTTGACGGAGCGCATTGCGCGGAGGTGCTGAAACGGTGCAAGGAACTGGGAAAAACCACTGTTTTAGATACCGCGTGGGACAGCAAAGGCAGGTGGATGTCCGTATTGGGGCAGTGTATGCCGTACATTGACGTATTTGTCCCCAGCATTGAGGAAGCGGCGCGGTTGAGCGGGAAGACCGAACCGAAGGAAATCGCGGACGTGTTTTTTGAAAAGGGCGTGAAGCGGACGGCAATCAAACTTGGCGAAAAGGGCTGTTATCTGCGCGAGGACAAGGACGCGGCGGGCGTTTTTCTACCCCCTTACCGCAATGTGACGGTGGTGGACACGACCGGCGCGGGGGATAGTTTTTGCGCGGGCTTCCTCACGGGGTTGGTCAAGGGAATGTCCTTTACGGATTGCGGCAGGTTCGCGAACGCCGTCGGTGCGCATTGCGTATCCGCGACGGGCGCGACCACGGGGATTCGGTCGTTTGAGGAAACGCTGAAATTTATGGAAGAAAATTAAACGGGGCTACTTATTATCCGCGATCCCCCCGCGCGACTTCCTGTATTGCGCGGGGGAAACGCCTGTAATATGCTTAAACGCGCGGGAAAATGACATCATATCATACCCTACCATTTCACAAATGCTGGAAATTTTATACTGTGTGCCAAGCAGCAGTTCCTTTGCGCGGTCGATACGGATTTCCATAGTATACGCGCTGAACGACGTGCCGATGTGGGTAGTGAACAGTTCGCTCAAATAGGACGGATGCAGGTGGACGCTGTTCGCCACGATTTCCAGCGTTAATTTTTCCGCGTAGTGCTGTTTGATATAGTTTTGCGCGTTTTTCACATTGCTTGGAATTTCCTTGGAATGTTGAAAGGTGTGCTCCCCCGGGTGGGACTGAATCGACCGCAGCAAAGAGAATAATTCAGTTTTAATCACCGGCTTGAGCAGGTAGTCGATCGCGCCGTTCTTCATGGATTGGCGCACATAATCATAGTCGTTGTGTCCGCTGAGGATAATGGTGCGGATTCCCCCGCCGAGTTTGGTAATCAACGCCGTCAACTGTACGCCGTCAATATCCGGCATTTTCACATCGGTGATGACCACGTCCGGCATTAACGCGGAAATTTCCGCAATCGCCGCCTGCCCGGACGCCGCCTCGCCGACGATTTCCACATCGGATAAATCGCGCAGAATCATAGCGGAAAGCCCTTGGCGCACTAACCTATCGTCGTCCGCGATATAAATCCTCATAACTCCTTTTGCCCCTTTCCGTTTTTCGGCAAGGTAATGCGCACCGTTGTCCCTGCCTTGACCGCGCTTTCTACGCGGATTCCGTACGCGTCCTCATACACTAATTTAATACGGCGGTTGACGTTCCACAGCCCGATGTGGGAGGAGGACTTTTTCTCTAACAACAGCGATTGGCGCAACTGTTCCAACGCCTCCCCGGACATTCCTTTGCCGTCGTCCGAAACGGAAAGTTCCACTTTTTCGTCCGTGCAGCGGCCTTGGATAAAAATATTGATTTGGTTTTTGTCGGATAAGCCATGCGTGATTGAATTTTCCACCAA
>JAIRSR010000085.1 GCA_031255355.1 Clostridiales bacterium | reverse complement strand
GCGGGGATTTCCTTTTAATAAATTATGTTTCTGATGCCCGTTGCTTCCGTATAATCCTACGTTCGTCATAAGCGAATCACCCCGTCCGTCCATTGCGCCCTTTGCATGGCTTCCATGATCCTAACCCCCGCCGCGACGATGTCCGCGCCGACCTCGGCGGCAAGGTTCCGTTGCGTTACGGCTTGGTAAAAGCGATCCCACAAATAATCGCCGCTGTGTCCGCGCAGCACACACTCCTCATAAAGATTCCCGCCGCCCGCGACCACTTGCATGGGGTTCACCGTTTCGCCGACGCGCACGCCCGGTTTTAACGGGCCGATATTGCGGTAAACGGTGCCGTTTTCAAAATTAAGTTCCAGCGCGTTTCTATGGTTCTGCCCGTCGTCAACGCAAAAAGAGGAAAACACGTTCGCAAGCGCACCGTTTGCGAAACGCACGCTCATCTGCGCGGTATCCGACGTAGGGCGGCCTGTAAAAATGCGCGACTGCATCAGATGTATACTTTCCGGCTCTCCCAGAAGTTGCACGAGGTCGTTGATCAAATAGATGCCAAGACGGTAAATCGGCGGCGCGGGGCAACGTGCGGGGTCGTCGTACCAGGTGCCGTCCGCTTGCTCCCTGTAATTTGACCAAACAGAGCAACGGCAGGCGATAGGCCGCCCCAAGTTGTACTTTTCGCGCCATTCCGCGATCTTAGCCATATCCTCTGCGGGAAAGGGCGACGGCGAATTGAGGTGTACCACCCGCCCCAAACGCTCCGCTTCCTCTAAAACCGCGCGTGCCGCTTCCGGGTCTAACTCAAAAGGCTTGGTGGTCATAACGTCTTTCCCCGCGTTGATAATCTTACGAATACATGCCGCGCGTCCAACCGGCCCGGTAAAAAGACCGATTGCCGGAATATCGCCGTCCGCAAGAAGTTCCTCCAACGAGCCATACGCCTTTGCGCCGGTTTCAGAGGCTACCGCCTCCGCTTTCGCGAACTCCGTATCGCATACCGCCGCGACCTCGAAATACGCGGACGCGCGTTCCCTAATTTCCCCCACCATATGCCGTCCGAAGTTAAGGCCGACGACGCCGATTTTTATACGCTCCATGCCACAAACCCTTTCTATACTTCCATTTTCCGTTGCATTTCCATTGTGACATTTATTCCGCAAAGATACAACAAATATTGTTACCTTTTTATGCAATATTGTTACCTACACGGCTTCCGCGCAAAAATTCACTTGATAAACCGCGCACAGTAAAGTATACTATTACCGTTGAATACGTCAGGAGGCCTTCTGAATGAATTTTGAAAAAACGGAAAACGGATTTATTCGGCGCTGGGGCGGTGAAACTTTGCGTGTCGAAGCTTACGGCGCGAACGCGTTTCGGGTGCGCGGCGTGATGACCCATGACCTTGCCGATACGGACTACGCCTTGCTCCCCCCGGGGAAAAGCGATTCGCAAATTAAAATTTACGAAAACCGCGCGGAAATCACAAACGGAAAAATCACCGTCGTCGCCGAAGAAAGTCAGTGGTGGGGCGATTCCCTCTGCAAACTGCGCTTTTACAATCAGCACGGCGTGCTTTTGCTGGAGGAGTTAAACGCGGGCGGCGCGTTGACGTTGAAATCACGGCGGTACAAGTCGATTTTAGGCGGTGATTTCAGTATAACCGCTTCTTTTGAAGCGAAGCCGAACGAAAAATTTTACGGCATGGGGCAATACCAAAACGGTATGTTTGACTTAAAGGGCTGTGCGCTGGAACTTGCGCAGCGCAACTCACAGGCAAGCGTCCCCTTTGTGCTTTCCAACTTAGGCTACGGTTTTTTCTGGCATAATCCCGCCGTAGGCAGGGCGGTCTTTGGAAAAAACATTACGGAATGGCACGCGGAAAGTACAAAACAATTGGATTATTGGATTACGGCGGGCGACGCGCCCTCTGAAATTGTTGAAAATTACGCCGCCGTTACGGGAACCGTCCCTATGGCGCCCGAATACGCGCTGGGGTTTTGGCAGTGCAAACTCCGCTATTGGAATCAAGAACAACTTTTGGAAACGGCGCGGGAATATAAAAGACGGAACTTGCCGCTTGATGTCATTGTATGTGATTTTTTTCATTGGCGAAAGTTGGGCGATTTCCGCTTTGACGAGGAATTTTTCCCCGACCCGGCAGCCATGACGGACGAATTGCGGGAAATGGGCGTAGAACTCATGGTGTCCGTATGGCCGCAAATCGATTTCACAAGCGAAGCCTATCGGGAAATGAAAAGCAAGGGCTATCTTGTCCACGCGGAAAAGGGAACGGAAGCGACCATGTTTGTCGGCGGGCCGTCCGCGCCCTATGACGCTACAAACCCCGAAGCGCGAAAGTATGTTTGGGAAAAGGTAAAGGAAAATTATTACAGTCACGGCATCAAAATTTTTTGGTTGGACGAAGCGGAACCGGAGTATTTCGGCTATGATTTTGAAAACTACCGCTATCAGGCGGGGACGAATTTGCAAATCGGCAATCTCTATCCGCGCTTGTATTGCAAAGGCTTTTATGACGGCATGACGGAGAGCGGGCAGAAAAACGTTATGAATCTGGCGCGTTGCGCTTGGGCGGGGAGTCAGCGTTACGGCGTTCTGGTTTGGTCGGGCGATATTCGCTCCACTTTCGGCGACCTGAAAAACCAAATCTGTGCGGGTTTACATGCGGGAATCGCGGGCTTGCCTTGGTGGACTACCGATATAGGCGGCTTTACCGGCGGCAATCCAAACGACCCCGCTTTCCGCGAACTGCTGGCGCGGTGGTTCCAATTCGGCGCGTTCTGCCCCGTCATGCGTCTGCACGGCGACCGCGAACCCCGCACAAGACCGCTTC
>JAIRSR010000080.1 GCA_031255355.1 Clostridiales bacterium | reverse complement strand
ACCAGATAATCGGCGATTTTCCTTTGTCCCTTGCTGAACGTGCCGTACAAACCGTTGATGCGTTTTAGCAGGTCTGAATGTTTATCCATAATTGACACCTCAATGACGGTGCGGTGTAAAGCCGCATTGCTTTACACCGCTTGCGCCGATTATACAGGATGTGTTTTCTCTTCAAGATCGACCATAGAAGGCTCTATTTTATACTTCGCGGCGCGTCTTTTCTCAAAGAACTTCACCGCCACTTGGTCAAACAGCGCGTAAGATAACACATCCTCATCCCGCTCGATATATTCCTTAATCTCGCCGCGCAGTTTTTCAAGTTCCGGCTGAATCAAATCGGCGGGACGGACGGTAATCGGCGTTTCGTCGCCAATAATCCGCTTGCGAAATTCGTCCGAAATCGGTACGGGCGTGGTGCCGTATTCGCCCTTGACAAGCGCCTTGGACTCTTTCGACACCATTTTATAGCGTTCGCCCATGAGGACGTTCAGCACCGCTTGCGTACCGACAATCTGGCTGGTCGGCGTGACCAACGGCGGGTAGCCGAAGTCCTCGCGCACACGCGGTACCTCGCGCAGAACTTCCTCGTACTGATCCTCCCTGTTTTGCTGTTTCAACTGTGAAACAAGGTTGGAAAGCATACCGCCCGGCACTTGATAAATCAACGTATTGACGTCCACGCCCAACATTTTCGGGTCGAGAAGCCCGCTTTTCAGGTATTTTTCGCGAAGCGGCTTGAAGTATTCCGAAGCGGCGCTGACCTTTTCCAGGGAAATGCCCGTATCGTATTCCGTACCGCGCAAGGTGGCGACAAGCGGCTCCGTCGGCGGTTGGGACGTACCCATAGCAAACGGCGAGAGTGCGCAGTCTACCACGTCCACACCCGCCTCTATCGCTTTGAGGTACGTCATGGAAGCCACGCCGCTCGTGTAATGCGTGTGCAGTTGGAGCGGGATTTTCACCGCCGATTTGATGCCCTTTACCAAGTCGTAAGCGGCATACGGCGTTAGCAGACCCGCCATGTCCTTAATACAAATCGAGTCCGCGCCCATACTCTCTAACAATTTCGCCAAATCAATAAAGGTTTGGTTGTTGTGTACCGGGCTTATGGTGTAGGATACGGCGGCTTGTACATGCCCCTTTTCCTTTTTCGCGGCGCGGATTGCGGTTTCAAAATTGCGCACGTCGTTCAGCGCGTCGAAAATCCTTAAAATGTCAATGCCGTTCGCGATAGATTTTTGCACAAAATATTCCACCACATCGTCCGCGTAATGCCTGTAACCGAGGATATTCTGCCCTCTGAACAGCATTTGCAGCGGCGTTTTTTTCGCGACTGACTTAAACTTGCGCAAACGCTCCCACGGATCCTCATTCAAGAACCGCAAGCAGGAATCGAACGTCGCCCCGCCCCACGCTTCCAACGAATGATAGCCTATATCGTCCAACTGCGCGACAATCGGAAGCATGTCCTCCGTAGTCATTCGGGTCGCAATCAGAGATTGATGCGCGTCACGCAATATCGTTTCGGTAATACCTACTTTTTTAGCCATTTTATTACCTCCTTAGTTGACAGGTTTTTTTACGCGAGGGAGACCAACGCGTCGCCGGTGTTTACCGAGGAACCTTTCGAGGTGTTGACGGCAACGACCTTGCCGCTGCTCGGCGCCATAATTTCATTTTCCATTTTCATGGCTTCGAGGATCACCAGAACCTGCCCCTGCGTCACCGTATCGCCGACGTTGACGTTGACGGAAACAATCGTCCCGGGCATAGGCGCGGCGACCGTCGTAGCCCCCGCCGGAACAGGCGACGGCGCGGCTGCGGGAGCGGGTTGCGGAGCCGCCACGGGTGCGGCGGGTGCGGGTTCCGCTGCGGGAACAGATGCCGCTACAGGCGACGGAGCAACCGCTACAGGCGGCGCGGGGGGCGCGAAAACCTGCCCTCCGCTGATTTCCTCAACGTCCACCTCATAGGCTTTACCGTTTACGTTTATCCTAAATTTCCTCATCATTTATTTTTACCTCCCTAAATTTTTTATGTATCAGACTTGTCCGCTAACCCTGTGCGAGCGGCGAAACAGGTCTATGCGCTTACTGTAAGGCGTTGCGTAATAAATCATGCCTACCCGCGCTGTTCCACACCGGGGAACCGTCCCCCGCGCGTTTTATGGACTTGATTCTCAATCCGCCCGAAGTTCCGCCGAGCATTACGGCGACAGCCGCGGCGATTACGGCGATATGCTCGTCCTCCTCCCGCCCCGCAAAATCCGCCGCAAAAGCGGCGTTGCTGTACGGCACAGCCGTTTCGGACTTTCCGCCGGATCGCGCCGCGCGGTGTATCAACTTAAAAATACCCCAAAGCACTATCACGCACCCCAAAATAATCCCCGCGATTACGGCGTTAAAGGTAACAGTAATATTCGCGCTTTCGTTTAACCAATCCATTGACTTCACCTCATTTGGTTACACAGGCATATTGCCGTGTTTTTTAGCGATTCTTTGTTCCCGCTTACCCGCCAGTGCGTCCAACGCGCTAATGAGGCGG
>JAIRSR010000019.1 GCA_031255355.1 Clostridiales bacterium | reverse complement strand
CGCGTTGGGGGAAATTAGTTCCCTCAAACAGGGCAGAGAAATCATTAAAAAGTCATTTTCGCTCACGGAATACACCCCCGACGGCACGGAAGCGTGGCGCGGCGCGTATCAAAAATTTTTAACTATTATAAGATAAAGGAGATTATGTGATGTTAAAACAAGTAAAACCGGAAAACCGTCTGATAGGAAGCCTTCCAAAAATCGGCATACGCCCCACCATTGACGGACGCAGACGCGGCGTTCGCGAATCGCTGGAGGAGCAGACCATGAATCTCGCGCGGGCGGTCAAGGAACTCATCGAGGGGACGCTGAAACATTCCTGCGGGCTTCCCGTGGAGTGCGTCGTCGCCGATACCTGCATAGGCGGCGTGGCAGAGGCCGCCATGTGCGCGGAAAAATTCAGTAAACACAGCGTCGGCGCGACGATTACCGTTACGCCCTGTTGGTGCTACGGCTCGGAAACGATGGATACAGACCCGCTGATGCCAAAGGCCGTCTGGGGGTTTAACGGCACGGAACGCCCCGGCGCGGTGTATCTTGCCGCCGTCCTCGCGGGGTACGCGCAAAAGGGATTGCCCGCCTACGGCATTTACGGCAGAGATGTAAAGGACGGCGGGGACTTCACCATTCCCGGCGACGTGGGCGAAAAACTCCTCCGTTGGGCAAGGGCGGCGGTTGCCGTTGCGACGATGAAAGGAAAATCATACCTTTCGATAGGCTCCGTCAGTATGGGGATTGCGGGTTCCATTGTCAACCCGGATTTCTTTCAAGAATACCTCGGGATTCGGAATGAGTCGGTGGACGAATCGGAAATTATCCGCAGGATCAACGAGGGAATCTACGACAAAGAGGAGTACGCAAAAGCACTCGCGTGGACGAGGGAAAACTGCAAAGAGGGGCAGGATTTGAACGCGCCCGGGCTGCAAAAATCCAAGGAACAAAAGGAGCGGGATTGGGAATTTGTCGTTAAAATGACGCTGATTATCCGCGACCTTATGATAGGGAACGCAAAACTCGCGGAGGACTTCGGCGAGGAGTCGCTCGGGCATAACGCGATTTTGGGCGGCTTCCAAGGGCAACGGCAGTGGACAGACCACTTCCCCAACGGCGATTTTTCCGAATCCGTGCTGAACTCCTCATTTGATTGGAACGGGATTCGGGAGGCGTTCGTGCTTGCTACGGAAAATGACAGCCTTAACGGTGCGGCAATGCTGTTTGGGAAACTTTTGACCAACACGCCGCAGGTGTTCGCGGACGTTAGAACCTATTGGAGCCCGGAGGCGGTCGAGCGCGTCACGGGGCATAAGTTAAGCGGCTTGACCAAAGACGGCTTTATCCACCTCATCAATTCGGGAAGCGCGGCAATCGACGGCGCGGGTGAAATGACCAAGGACGGCGCACCCGCCATGAAGCCGTTTTGGGAAATCAGCGGAGAGGACGCGCAGGCGTGTCTTGACGCTACACCGTGGCGTGCGGCGAGTGCCGGGTACTTTCGCGGGGGCGGCTATTCCGACAACTTCACCACTAAGGGCGGTATGCCCGTGACGTTGATTCGGGTGAATCTGATTAAGGGCTTAGGCCCCGTGATGCAGTTAGCGGAGGGGTACACTGCGGAACTTCCCGCAGACGTGCATAAAATTATTATGGACAGAACCGACCCGACGTGGCCGTGTACGTGGTTTGTACCGCGCCTGACAGGGCAGGGCGCGTTCAAGGACGTGTACGCGGTGATGAACAATTGGGGCGCGAACCACGGCTCATTCAGTTACGGACATATCGGCGCGGATTTAATTACGTTGGCGTCCATGCTGAGGATTCCTGTTTGTATGCACAACGTGGACGAGGATAAAATCTTCCGTCCCGCCGCGTGGAACGCGTTCGGCATGGATAAAGAAGGCTCGGATTACAGGGCGTGTCAAACATTCGGTCCTATCTACAAGTAAGGGTGAGATAACATATGAGCGCGGCAGACGGTATTTTTATTGAAAATTGCGAACGCATATTAAAGCACGGCTTTTGGGACACGGCATACGAGGTGCGCCCGAAGTGGGACGACGGCAAACCCGCGCATACCGTGAAGTTGTTCGGGTTGGTGAACCGCTACGACTTAACCGCCGAATTCCCCATCCTCACGTTGCGGAAAACAAACCTAACCGCCGCCGTCGATGAGTTGCTGTGGATTTGGCAGAAAAAATCCAACAACGTCAAGGACCTCAACAGTAAGATTTGGGACGCGTGGGCGGACGAAAACGGCTCTATCGGAAAGGCATACGGTTATCAACTCGGCATAAAGCACAAGTACCCCGACGGCGAGTTTGACCAAGTAGACAGGGTGCTTCGCGACTTGAAAACGTCGCCGCAGAGCCGCAGAATGGTGACGAACCTCTACAACCACGCCGATTTGCACGGGATGAGCCTGTACCCCTGTGCCTACAGCGTCACTTTCAACGTCACGGGGCGTACGCTCAACGCGATTCTGAATCAGCGTTCGCAGGATATGCTGGTGGCGAACAATTGGAACGTTTGTCAGTACGCCGTTCTAACGCATATGCTGGCGCGGGTGAGCGGCTTGACGGCGGGGGAGTTGGTTCACGTAATCGCGGACGCGCATATCTACGACAGGCATATCCCCGTGTTGGAAGAGGTGATACGGCGCAAGCCGTTCCCCGCGCCGTCCTTTTCCCTTGACGCGCGGACGCGTGATTTTTATCAGTTCACAGTGGACAGCGTTGCGCTTGCGAACTATCAGTACCACCCGCTGGGGCAAAAAATTCCTGTGGCGGTATAGTTGAGACCTGTCCGGCAAACCTAAACACGGCGGCGCTTCGGCGTTGTTCCGTCGAAATAAAAAAAGGGTGATGATTCGTATGACATATCTTGACGCGGCACAGCATTGGCTCACATACGCGATCGTGGTCGCGGGGATTTGTTACATTGTGTTTCTCACGGTGTTCCATATGCGAAAATCGTGGAAACGCGCGTTGGAAATCGGCTACACAAAAAAACAACTGCGGAAAGTAGTAAAAAGTTCCGCGTCCTACACGCTCATTCCCGCGATTGCGATCCTCGTCGGGTTTTTCAACCTCGCGCCAACGTTGGGGATTCCGCTCTCTTGGTGGCGGTTGTCGGTGATTGGCAACACCGTTTATGAAATCATGGCGGCGGATATCGCGTTGAACGCCTCGGGCGTGGCGAACGTCGCGGAAGCGTCGGCGAAAGAATTCGTTTTGGTGATGTCCGTTATGGCAATCGGCATTATGGGAAGCATGGTGATTTCCGTTTTGATCGCGAAAAAAATTCAAAGCGGCGTTTTTAAGATTCGGCAGCGGGACCCGCGTTGGAGCGCGTTGGGGAACAGCACCTTTATCACGACGGTTTTAATCGTTTTGACGATTCCGTATTTCTTCCGCGTTTCCGTCGCGCTCCTGACGCTTGTAACGGGCGCGGCCGTTTCGCTCGCGTTACGCCCGGTCATACGGAAAACGGGGTTGGCGTGGCTGAATGATTTTTCTTTGGCAATCAGTATGCTAACGGCAATGGCGTCGTCGGTGATGTGGACAAGCCTGTTGGCGTAACCGTGAAAAAAGGGGGGGTACGGCGGTGAAACGTAATAAAAAACCTGTGATACCGCATACAAACGAGAGACATATGAACGCTATGCACCGCTTGGGACGCGCCGGCGTAGCGGGAGCGATTTTGCTCATGCTCGGTATGCCCTTGGCGCTCGGGCTTTACTTTGACGCGTTGCCATCCGTCGGCAAAATCCTGCAAGCCGCCGTGCCGTTGTTGGTCGTTTTCGTACCCTCCGGCTTTGCGGAGGTGCTTTATTACACGCCCATTATGGGCAGTTCCGTTTATCTCGCGCTGATTACGGGGGAGATTATCAACTTGAAGTGGCCCGTGATTAACAATGCGATAAAAATTTCAAATATCTCCCCCGGTACGGAGGACGCGGAGGTGATTTCGTCGATTGCGGCGGGGACGGCGTCGTTGATCGTCGTCGCCCTTGTGACGGCGTGTATTGTCCTATCCATTCCGTTGCAGCCGTTTTTGACCATGCCCGCCGTCCGCACCGCTTCGGCAAACGTGTTCCCCGCGCTGTTCGGCGCAATGGTGTTGGACGCGTTTAAGTCCGACCTCGGCAGTGGAATCCGCGCTTCGGGACGTTGGAAAAGCCTGTTGTTTCCGTTGCTCCTCGTTGCGGGTGTGACCTTTTTTGACGCGGAACTCAGCGCGTTTTTACACCTCGATACCCTTGTGGGGCAGGCGGGGACAGGCGTGATTATGTCGGTGTATCCGGGGTTTGTCATTATTCTGATGCTTCCGGTGGTCTATTATACCACAAAATTGCTGTACAAAAAAGGCAAAATCCATATCCGCTTGCCCGAAAAAACATAAGAGCCTGTCTAAAATCTCCTGCGCGGCGGAACGGATCAATAACACAATTGGAGTGAACTCTATGCAATTTCTCCTGAAATATTGGCGCAAATACCGCTTGCCGTGCGTCGTTTCGGTGCTTTGCGTTTCCGCGGAAGCGGTATGCGATTTGATACAGCCGCGCATTATGTCCCGCTTGATTGACGACGGCGTGCGCGGAATGGATTTGCGGTATGTGCTGCGTATGGCGTTGTTGATGCTCGGCGTTACGGGCTTGGGCGCCGTCTTTGCCTGTTCGCGGAATATCCTTAGCAGTAACGCCTCACAGCGTTTCGGCGCGGATTTGCGGAAAGATTTGTTTGTGAAAATCCAGCGTTTGCCGATTATCTCGTTAGACGGCTTTGACGGCGGTTCCCTTGTGACGCGCGTCACCAATGACGTGACGCAGGTCGCCAACTTTTTTAACGGACTGATGCGCGTGTTTTTCAAAGCGCCCGTGATGTGCCTTGGCGGGTTGTTCATGGCGTTCACCTTGGACGTTCGCACGGTACCCGCCGCCGCCGCCGCGATTGCCGTGGTGGTGTTTTTTATGATACTTAGTATGCGGCTTTCCTACCCCCGCTTTTCAAAATTGCAAGCGTCGGTGGACAGGCTCAATACGACGGTGCGCGAATACCTTATGGGAATCCGTCTGGTAAAAGCGTTCGGGCGGTTCAAGCACGAGCGGGAGCGGTTTGACGCGGCAAACGGAGAGTTATCCTCCGTCACGGCGGGAGCCAACCGTATTTTAAGCGGATTTTCCCCGCTTACGTCGCTGGCGGTCAATTGCGCGGCGGCGGCGGTGATTTTTTTAGGTGCGCGTTGGGTCGGCGCGGGGGATATGGGGGTCGGGCAAATCGCGGCGTTTATCACGTATATGTCGCAACTTCTGATGTCGCTGAACATGATTTCCAACATACTAAATATGTTCGTGCGGACGAAAGCCTCCGCGCTTAGGATCGCGGAGGTGATGAACACGGAGGAGGCGCGGGATTTGGCGGACGGCGGCAGCGCGTACCGTTTTGACGGCGTTTCACTTTCCTTTGACAACGTACATTTCGCGTACCCGAACGCGACGGGGGAACCCGCGTTGAAATCCGTCAGTTTTGACATTTCGGCGGGGCAGACGCTGGGGGTCATCGGGCCTACCGGCGCGGGAAAGAGTACCCTTGCCGCGCTGTTGCTTAAATTTTATGATATTACCGGGGGAAGCGCGTACTTTTGCGGGCATGACATACGCGAACTGCCCGGTTCCGTCCTGCGCGGGAGGGTCGCTATTGTGCCGCAAACGCCGACGTTGTTCAGCGGCACGATTCGGGATAACATCGCGTGGAGCGGCGGCGCGTCAGAGGAGCAAATCGTCGCGGCGGCAAAAGCGGCGCAGGCGTATGATTTTATCATGTCGTCAAGGGACGGATTTCAGACGGATTTAGGGCAGGGCGGCGTGAACCTATCCGGCGGTCAGCGTCAGAGGTTGGCGATTGCCCGCGCCCTATGCGCGAACCCCGACGTTTTAATTTTGGACGACTGCACCAGCGCACTTGACGCGGTGACGGAAGCAAAGGTGCGGGACGCGCTTCGGGAATACGCGGGGAATATTATTTGCGTCATGATTTCACAGCGGATTAGTTCGGTCATGGGGGCAAATCAAATCCTTGTGCTCGATAACGGCGGTCAGGCGGGTTTGGGGACGCACGCGCGGCTTCTTGAAACTTGCGCGGTTTACCGTGACGTCTATCGATCGCAAATCGGGGGGGATACGGAATATGCCGGATAACAGAGGAAAACTGAATCAAGACGCGGCATATCCCCCGATGACGAAGCGGTTCGGCTCCGGCGGGGCGGCACGGTTCGCGCCAACGGCGCGGGCAAAGGACGGCAGAGGGACGCTCAAACGGCTTTTGCGGTTGTACCTCCGTGAGAGTAAGGAAATATTCCTCGCGTTTTTCCTGCTGCTCCTTTCCGGCGCGGCACTTTTGTTCGCGCCCGTTATCGTCGGACGCGCGGTCAACGCGATTCACGACGGCGCGGCGCGGGGCGCGGTGGATTACGGACTGATTAAAGTCTATACGATTGTTCTGTTGGCGGCATACGGCACAGATTGGGTTTGCGCTACCTTACAGGGCTGTATCATGGCGGGAACGTCACAGAAAATCGTCCGCGCGTTGCGGCGGTCGCTGTTTGAAAAATTCGGGCGGTTGCCGCTCACCTACCACGACACAAATACCCACGGGGAGTTGATGAGCCGCGTCACCAACGATATTGATAACATCAGTGTGACGATCGCGCAATCCACCACACAGTTGATGAACTCCGCGCTGACCGTCGCGGGGGCGGCGGTGTTTATGCTGCTGCTTAGTCCCGCCCTAACCCTTGTTACGTTTGTGACGGTGCCGCTGGTGTTTTTCCTCACCCGCGCCATAGCGAAGCGGTCGCGGAAGATGTTTTCCGACCAACAGCGCGAATTGGGCGTTTTGAACGGCATTATCGAGGAATCTATCGCGGGAATCAAAATGGTTAAGGCGTTTAACCAAGAGGAAAATGTCATCGCGCGGTTTGAGGACACCAACCGCGAGTTACTTCGACATTCCGCGCGGGCGCAACTGTGGGCAGGATTCCTTATGCCGATGATGAACGTCATTACAAACCTCGGCTTCGCCTTGGTGACGGGCGCGGGCGGGGTTCTGGCGGTGCGCGGGGCGATTAGCGTGGGCGTCATCGCGAGTTTCAGTGCCTATTCGCGGCAATTCGCGCGTCCGCTCAATGACGTAGCGGGGATTTTCAACACCATTCAATCCGCTTTGGCGGGGGCGGAGCGCGTGTTTGACGTGTTGGGCGAACAGGAGGAACCGCCCGACGCGCCGAACGCGGTAACGCTGGAACACCCGCGCGGCGAAGTGCGGTTTGACAATGTCACCTTTGCGTATACCGAGGGGGTAGACGTGCTGAAAAACGTCAGTTTTGATGTAAAAAGCGGGCAGACCGTTGCTCTGGTCGGCGCGACCGGGGCGGGGAAAACGACAATCGCGAACCTCATTACCCGCTTTTATGACGTTACGGGCGGCGCGGTGTATATCGACGGCACAGACCTTCGGCAGTACACGCGGGATAGTCTGCGTCTTGCGTTCACGGTGGTGTTGCAGGATACCTATTTGTTCACCGGGACGATAGAGGATAATATCCGCTACGGCAAGCCGGACGCAACGCGGGAGGAAGTGGAAGCGGCGGCGCGGGCGGCAAACGCGCACCAGTTTATCTTGCGGCTTCCCCGGGGGTACGGCACTATGGTGACGGGAACAACGGACGCCCTTTCGCGCGGTCAGCGGCAACTCATCGCGATTGCCCGCGCGGTACTCCGCGCCGCGCCGATTTTGATTCTCGATGAGGCGACCTCTAACGTCGATACCGCTACGGAGATTAAAATCCGTGAAGCGTTGCGCCGCCTGTCCGACGGCAGGACGAGTTTTATAATCGCGCACAGATTTTCCACCATACGTGACGCGGACGTGATTATGGTAATCGACGGCGGACGAATCGCCGAAAGCGGGACGCATGGGCAGTTACTCGCGCAGAACGGAAAATACGCCGAAATGTACAAAAGTCAACTCGGTTT
>JAIRSR010000271.1 GCA_031255355.1 Clostridiales bacterium | reverse complement strand
GGATCGACGGCGTATACGTCCCGCAATTCTACGACGTAACCTACCATGCCGACGGGACGGTCGCGTCTATCCTGCCCAACAACCCCAACGCGAAAGAGAAAATCACAAAGCGTATCGTGCGGGATTTGGACGGCGCATACTACCCGACGCGCCTGATCGTGCCGTATATCGACATCGTACACGATAGAATCATGCTCGAACTGTTCCGCGGCTGTACGCGGGGCTGCCGCTTTTGCCAAGCGGGTGTGGTCAGCCGTCCCGTCCGCGAGCGCGGCTGTGAAAAACTTCTGGAACTCGCCGACGCGCTCATCAAAAGCACGGGGTATGAGGAAATTTCCCTCACCTCTCTTTCGTCGTCAGATTACACGCGCCTTGGAGAGTTGTGCGACGGACTTTTGAAAATGACGGAGCCGCGCCATATCAATTTGGCGTTGCCCTCACTGCGTATTGATAATTTTTCGCTCAATCTTATGGAAAAAATACAAAAGGTGCGCAAGAGCAGTTTGACGTTCGCGCCGGAGGCGGGGACACAGCGGCTGCGCGACGTAATCAACAAGAACATCACGGAGGAGGACATCACGAAATCAGTCCGCATCGCCTTTGAGGGCGGATACAGCAGTGTTAAGTTGTATTTTATGCTCGGGCTGCCCACCGAAACGGATGAGGACGTTGTTGGCATCGCCGACCTCGCGGGGTTGGTCGCGTCGCAATACTTCGCCGTGGACAGGGAAAAACGGGCGCGGGGGCTTACCGTGACGGTGAGCGCCGCCTGTTTTGTGCCGAAACCGCATACGCCGTTCCAATGGGAGCCGCAGGACAGCCTTGAAAATCTGACGCGCAAACAAAAACTGCTACAGGGCGCGATGAAGCACCGCGCCGTGAAATACAATTGGCACGAGGCCTCTGTTTCCTATTTGGAGGGCGTTTTCGCCAGAGGGGACAGGCGGCTGTCGCGGGTGTTGATTGCCGCGTGGAAAAACGGCTGTAAATTCGACAGTTGGCGCGAGTTTTACAGTTTTGAGCGGTGGCGCGGCGTGTTTGAGGAATGCGGCGCGGAGCCTGATTTTTATGCCGCGCGGCGGCGGCACTACGACGAGGTATTGCCGTGGTCACATATTGACGTTGGCGTGACGCGCGAATTTTTAACGCGGGAAAATGAAAAGGCAAAGGCGGCGCGTACTACGCCGCAGTGCAGAGAGCAGTGCGGCAATTGCGGCGCGGGCGTGTTCGGGGGAGGCATATGCGTTGAATAAATTACGGTTGGTATTTGAAAAAGGCGAAGCGGCGCGGTACATAGGGCATTTGGACGTTTTGCGGGTCTTTATCCGTGCGCTCCGCCGCGCGGAACTCCCGGTGAAATATTCTGCGGGCTTCAACCCTCACGCCCTCATGACGTTTGCGCTGCCGCTGGGCGTGGGCGTGACGAGCGAGTGTGAACTTGTAGACCTTGCCGTCACCGCCGAAGTCCCCGCCGGCCTTGTCGTTACCAAACTGAACGCCGTCCTGCCGACGCGCGGCATCCGCGTGAATTCGGCGGAGTACACGGAGCAGCCCTTTGCCGAAATCATACGCGCGGAATATGTGATTGTGATCCAAACCGACGGCGCCCCGGCGGTGGACGCGCTGCGGGACGCGTTGGCGGCGAAAGAAATTTTGGTTGAGAAAAAAAGCAAAAAAACCGTCAAGGAAATCAACATCATGGAGCATATTTTTCAAAGTGAGATTACGGACGTTTCGGACGATTCCGTGACGCTTCGGGCGGTCATTTCGGCGGGGAATACCTTTAACGTCAAGCCGCAGTTGGTGGTCGCCGCGTTAGCAAGCGCGGCGCGTGGGCTGAACCCGATCGCCACCGCGCCGTGCCGCAAAAAATTCATAACGGTATAATTTTTAGACCTGTCTTAAAATTATACCGTTATTATAATCCGTTATGATACCCCTTAAAACTCCACTGTTTTCGTGGTTCCCTTTTCCACAAACACCTTTTGAAATCCGCGCAAATTTTTATGCGGGATATATTCAAAATCCAACACGGTATAATTCACGTCATAGCCGCCGTTGTTACTAATCTCAACAGTGTTGCCGACGCGTTTTTCCACAATTTCCGAATAGGTCAGTCCGTGCCCGAACTGATACAGCGGATCGCCCTTGAAAAACTTGTACGTTCTGTTTTCCATAGAATAATCGCGGAAGTCGGGCAAATCGTCCGTAGAGCGGTAAAAGGTCACGGGCAGCCGTCCGTCGGGGCTGACTTCGCCGAACAGAATATCGGCAAGCGCGTTGCCGCCCTCCGCGCCGGGGTAGAAACATTGCAGTACCGCAGCGCATTGCGCGTCCTGCCGGGTCAAGTTGATACAACTTCCGCTGACGTTGACAAAAATCACCGGCGTACCCGTCTTGACAATCGCGTCAAAGAGTGCCTTTTGCGGTTGGGGAAGTTCAATATCCTTTTTGTCGCCGCTGAGGTCGGCGTTGTACGCGTCGCCCTCCTCCCCCTCCATGGAGGGATTCAGACCCATACACAGAATCACCGCGTCCGCGTGACGCGCGGCGATTACCGCTTCCCGCACGGACGGCTCCGTCCACTCCCCGGAAACAGGCTTGGAAACATGGCAGCCCTCCGCGTAGTAAACCGCTCCCCCGGCGGCGTCCTGTATGCCGCGAAGCAGAGTGACATAGCGCGGCGGCGTACCGTGGTAGTTGCCCAGCAGTATTGATTTATCGTCCGCGTTCGGCCCGATGACCGCAACGGTTTTCGTCTTATCCAGCGGCAAAATGCCGTCGTTTTTCAGAAGCACAATGCTCTCCCGCGCCATTTGGCGGTTGAGCGCGGTGTGCTTGTCACACGCGATCACTTCATACGGAATGGCGTCATATTCGCAATCGTCGTCAAACATACCCAAGCGGAACCGCGCCGTAAACAACCGCTCGACGGCTTCGGTGATTGTTTCCTCCGTCAGCAGCCCCGCCGCCGCCGCCGTTTTCAGCCATTGGTACGCGCTGCCGCAGTTGAGGTGACAGCCGTTGTTTACCGCAAGCGCGGCACTTTCCGCCTCTGTTTCCGTCACATGGTGGTGTTTGTTGATATCGCAAATCGCGCCGCAGTCGGACACCACATAGCCGTCAAACCCGAACTCGCCGAACAAAATATCTTGCAGCAGCGTTTTCCCCGCGCAGCACGGCTCGCCGTTCAATCGGTTGTACGCGCCCATCACCGCGGACGGCTCCGCGTGGTCTATGCAGTATTTGAACGCCCATAAGTACGTTTCATATAAATCCTTGCGGCTCACCTCGGCGTTAAAACTGTGCCGCTCATTTTCCGGCCCGCTATGCGCGGCGTAATGCTTAATGGTAGCGTCCAACTTGCGGTACTTCCCCTCGCCCTGCAAACCCTTGATAAACGCCGTCCCCAGCCTGCCCGTCAGATAAGGGTCCTCGCCGTAAGTTTCATGTCCGCGCCCCCACCTCGGGTCACGGAAAATGTTGATGTTGGGCGACCAATAGGTCAACCCCTGATAAATTTGCGTATCACCGAACTTCTTAAACTCGTTGTACTTCGCCCTTGCCTCGTCGGAAATCGCCGCCGCCGCGCGGTACGTCAAATCGGTGTTAAACC
>JAIRSR010000182.1 GCA_031255355.1 Clostridiales bacterium | reverse complement strand
GCTTGCGGCGTGAGTGAAATCTCTAACAATTCAAAATACTGCCGCAATTCCTCTTGGCTAAAGCGCAAATCGTCCTCGTTGATACGGAACACCAACCCCTTGGACGTCAGCCCGACGGTGTTGATCGCCGGTTCCGTCCGCGAAATCAGCACGGTGGAAATGTTCGGGAACGGCGCGGACACGGTGGTTAAGGTGTTTTCTATGAACCGCAGGACGGATTTTTCGCGAATCAAATGGAAATCGTCAAAAACAAAAATATATTTGGTGCTTGCCATCGTTTCAACGCGCGGCAAAAGCACGTACCGCTCGAATTGCCTTGCCGTCCCGGGGAAGCCGATTTCCGCCAGTTGCGCGGCAAATCCCTTGTTATGTACCGCCATCGCTTGGATGAAATTTTCCCAGAACCGATCCTCTAAATTGTCAAAGCGGGAAAGTTGCAGCCAAATAGTCACCGCCTTGTAGGATTTCAAAAAAGAGTACACCGCTTGCGTCTTGCCGTAGCCCGCGTTCGCTACAACAGTCACCAAGGGGCTTTGCACCGCCTTTTCCAGCAGTTTGTTCAACTTATGCCGCTTCAAATACGCGTGATTGTCGGGGTTGAACGCTGTCGCGTCATAAAATAACGACTGTTTCATTGCATTTCCTCGCGCGGCGAAGCGTCGCGGCGGCTTCATTGCGCTCCCTTTCTCAAAAATTCCGAAAGAATATTTTTCACTGAATTTCAAAAATAAAAAAGTCCCACCTATATTATAAACTATTCGGGCATTGAAACGCTGTATCAAGTACTTAATTGACTGTTTTTTGTACTTAAAAGGGCGTATTTGGGCAATTCCGCGCGGAATCGCCCGAATACATCTTAGTAACTAATCCCTATCGCTTTTAACAAACTTCCCAGCCACAACATAACGCTCGGGACGGCAACGCCGCCGGCAAGCAGCGCGGAAAGCGTCAGCGCGGCGGCAAACACCGCGAGGAACACCCGCATGGTATGCCAAAACCGTTTTTTAATCAAGGGAATCAAATCAATCAGCGCAATCAGCGCGAACCCCGCCGCGACCCACAGCACAGGCTACACCTCCCCTTGTTCGGACGGCTTACGCGCTTTGGCGGTAACAAACGTCAAAAGCGGCAGCAGAATTTCAAATAAAATCCAAATAAACGGCACGGTTTTTTGCGCGGAAGCGATATGCTCCATCGGCCCGGGGTACAGGGTCAGCCCGTAGGCGGTCATAAACGCGCCCACGGACAGCGTCAAAAACCGATACGCCTTTACCCCGGTAATTTGCGCGATCGCGATAACGGACACATAATACAGCAGTGTGATTTTGAAGAACAACAGCATGATCCGCATCACGGCAAAGATGATTTCCATACGGCTAAACGCCGTCCCCATATTGACTAAGCGCAGCGTTACCAGCCCGGGCATGGCGAACAGATCCAGCACACTGCCCAACACCGCGACGTCCCGCAGCAGCACGATCAAAAAAGTAATGCCGCCGAACGCGAAGCCTTGAAAGAAAAACCGCGTCAGCCGCCGCCGCGTCAGCCGCACGTTAGGCGCGAGCATCAAAAAAACCACCAATTCGCCAATCGGGGTCATGGTATAAATATGCGTCCCCTGTACGTATTTGATGAACGGTAAGTCGAACATGGGGAAGAAATTTTCCGGGCGGATTTGGTTCAGCACCAAAATAATGGACATTCCGATAAGCCCCAGCGTCACGAACCAGAACACAGAACTATACCGCGTGACAACCTCGATTCCGTGACGCACCGCCCACGCGGAAATCAACACGCAGGCAAGCATTAACACCACATTCGGCGTTTCCTCCATAATCATCAATTTGGTAAAATTCCCCAAGTCCGCGATGTTCAACGCCGCCATGGTGACGAAAAACCAGACGTACAGCCCCCCGACCGCCTTACCGAGTACCGTGCCGAACGCCGCGTCCGCGACCTGCAACAGGTTTTTGCCGGGGAACGCCGCCATAAACGCACTGTACAGCCATACGAGCAGCAGCCCGAACGCGCTGCCGAACACCACCGCCAGCCACGAATCCTGCAATGTCACGGGGGAGAAAAACGCCGCCAGCAACGCCGAGGACTGAATAAAACACGCGACGGAAAACATAAATTGCGTTCCCGTTATGCGCGTTGCGTCAATTTTCATCCGTACCCTCCCCCATTTCCAGCGATTTTGTAATTTGCCCTGTTTCGTGTATGTCCGCTTTTACACTGACGTTTACCTCACATTCGGAAAATAACGCCTCCCTCCGCTCACCCATGCGCTTCCACTGCCTCGGGTACCTGCGCCGCGCCGCTGCGGAAATGCCGTAAATATCGGTATTCAAATCTTGCGTCAACGCAAAGGCGCGGACGACGCTGTTTTTGATTTTTTCCCGCGCCGCCTGTTTGAGGTAGGGCATCAGTTCCTCGGGCGAAACGCCGCCAAAATCACTGAGTTCACTGATGTTGAGCGTCGCTTCCACCGCGATGTCCACACGCGCCCCGCCGTCCTGCCGCAGCGTCACCTTGCGCTTGCCGTCGATGCGCAATACGTGGAATACCGCCTTCCGCTCTCCGTCATATACCGCGATTCCGCACTGCTCCACGTTGCCCATTGCCCATTCGTAGCCGGGAACGTCGTCGTTCCCCAACCGCCCCACCATTTTATCCCCCTTGAACACCGCCATACCGTCCACTTGGATTTCGTTCTTGTCCCCCGTCCGCGCTACGGAAATGAGCGGAATCGCGGGGTCTGCGGTTTTGCTTTTCAGCATGGACGCAAAATCCAATATGCGCACCTTGTAGCACGGCGACACTGCGGACAGGTTCTGAATCACGCGCGAGAGGAGCACGCCGGAAACTTTTTCTTGGTCTAACTTTGCGGAAAGCACCTCTTCGGCGCGTCCCTCCGTGATAATCACGGGCACCTCTAAGCGGGTCTCTTGGTTGCGCATAAAAATATCCATGCGATCCCGCACGCCCTCCTCCGCCAACGCCGCGCCGATGAGTAACACTTGATTGTGCTGTA
>JAIRSR010000034.1 GCA_031255355.1 Clostridiales bacterium | reverse complement strand
TAATGACGGGGTAAAACATGACGAACAGCAGCACCGCCGCCGCGCAATAGCCGCAAACAAACCGCTTGCCGATCCGCCCCCGCGCGTACAAATCGCGGAACGCGTACGCCGCCGCCAACGCGATAAAGGGGACGGACGCGAAGTAGTGGTAGATAAACAATATGCGCGGCACAAAAATCCACGGCACAAATTGAGAGAGGTAGCCAATCACAATCACCGCGCAGGCGCGGTTTTTTTTGGCAATCCCAATCACGCCGCACCAAATGACCGCCAACAGTCCGCCCCACCAGACGATGGGGTTGCCGAAAGAGGATATGCTCGATACCGCGCCCGCTTCCCTCAGTTCGCCGTCCATGTACGCCCATAGGGGACGCTGATCCGCCGGCCATTCGTACCAATCGGAGGAATAGGGGTGATCGTCTTTCACGCCCTTGTGGTAATTCAGCATATAGTTTTGGTTCCGCGCCGCGTACTCCAACGGCGTTTCGCCGCGCAAGGCGTACCGCGTTTGGGGCAGATACGACGCGAAGTAAATCAGCGACGGAACAATCACAAAAAACAACACGCACCACGCAACGGATTTCAGCAACTTCCGCGTATAATCCGCGTACGCCTTGCGCCGCGCGAACGCCCGCAGCCACACGGTAAAAATCAGCACGGCAAGCCCGAGGGCGGCGTACAGGCAAATCCACTTCACCGCCGCGCCCGCGCCGAAGCAAACGCCGCACAACGCCAACGGCAGCAAGCCCTTTTTCAGCGGTTCCTTGTTGAAATCCATGTTGAAATAGTCGATGATGAAGTAATACATCGCCATAATCAGCAGTACGGCGAAACTATCCACCGTTCCGATCCGCGTCTGGGCGAAGTGCATAAAATCAAAGGTGAACAGCACCGTTCCCGCCGCCGCGAAGTCCGTCCGTTTGACCAACTTTTTGCAGAGCAGGTAAAACAGCGGCACCATGAGAATCCCCGCGACGGTACCCATAAACCGCCAGCCAAAGGGCGTCATGCCGAACGTCATCACCCCCGCCGCGATGATGAGTTTGCCAAGCGGCGGGTGTGTCACCTCGTAGGGAGGAAGCGCGTGTAAAATTTCATACGCCGTGCGGGGGTGGTAGACCTCGTCAAAATAGGAGCCGTTCCTGTAGGTCGGGCGTTGCGGTACGGCGTGCTGCTCGTCCGTCAAAGCAACGTCGGTTGACGATACGGTGAGCGGTTCGCCCTCTTTGCCGATTACGCCTACCTCGCCCAGCATCAACCCGGGCGTGTCGGCGGTGATTTTAAGGTACCGCGCCCATGCGGACTCCCCCGCCCGCCGCCACGCGAACACGGTATCATGTGCGGGCGACGCGTAAGCGTCCCACGCCGCGCCGTCGTTTGATATTTCTATGGTGTAGCCGCCGTCCCCTATGCCGAGGTACAGCAGGACGCTTGAAACTTCCCGCGATTCCCCAAGGTCCAGCGTCGCCGCGCCGCCGCGTTCGGTGTGATAAAAGGTTTGGGGCGCGGTGGCGTCGCCAAGGCGCACAAAGGCGATTACGCCGTACACCAGAGTAAGCGCGGCCATGATGAGGTAATCCGCGCGGACAGGACGCGGATTCCCCGCGCCGTCATCGGGAACCGCTGACGTTGCCCGCGCTTTGCGCGGCAGAAAAACCTCTTTGGCGAGGTACAGCGAATACAACAGCGACGCGATATGCAGCAGCGCGGCGACGGTGACGGCGGCGGCGTGAATGGTTCCGCTCCCGCTCACGTCCACCGCCAGCACGTCGCCAACATTGAGGTAGTGCGCCGTCGATTGCGCGATCATCAAAAACAGCAGTCGGTTGTCTTTGTGGAAAATATACGTCAGAGCAAGCAGGAAAATCGCGGGGAACAGGTAACGCTCGTGCATTCTCGCGCCGAGGGTGAACATCACCGCGATCATCAGATACGCCATGTAAAAAATCTTGGCGCGGTTGCGGGATTTGATGTAAAACCATACGGAACCCGCCGTTACCGCCAATATGGTAAGGTTTGCCCAGACCGCCACGGGCAGCATCATCAGACGCGTGCTGACATCCCGCCAATTATAGCCGAGCAGCGCGTACAGGTTGTAGGCGTTGATTGACGCGTAGGGGTACGAAGTCAGCGTCGCGCGGTATTTTTCTATCAGCCACAGGAAGTTCCACCCGCGAGTGAACGGAAGCGCGGTCAAAAGGACCGTAACAAGGGACAGCAACGCGCTTTTCGCAATCATCTTCCAATCCCGCGTTTCGATATACGCGCACAGGTACACCGGCGCAATCAAAAACGCTTGCGGTTTCACCAACGCGCACACGGTGTACAAAACCGCGCCAAGGCAGTAAAATTTGACGGCGCGGCGCGAAGCGGACGGTTCCCCCTCCCGCCGGGCGGCTTGCCCGAAGTAAACGCACAAGAGGGACAGCACCATAAAAAGCGTGAAAAACGCGTCGATTTGCCCCCACAACGCAGAGTTGACAAACACCGCAGGATTGAACAGCAACAGCATGGTCAGCACCGCCGCCGACTTTTTTGTCTGACGCGCGGCAGCCGCGCGGTACACCACATAGCCGAGGGCAATGTCCGCAAGGATAGACGGCAGTTTTATCAGCGCGGTGAACGCCGCCGACGCGTCCGCAAGTCCGAAAAACCGCGCCGTTACGCCGATTAGATACAACACAATTATGTAGCCGGGCGGGTAATCGGCAAAATAGCCTTCGGCGTAAAAGCCGTGCGTGCCGACCTGCGCCAACCGCTGTGCCCACGCCTTGAAACACGCGACGTCCGTTGTATGCCCCGTGACGGATAGGAAAATAAACAGACGGAACGCGAGCGCGAATGTCAAAATGACATACATACCCGCGTTTCGCCCGTTGCTCTTTTTTTCCTCAATATTGAAGTAACTGTACGTCAGCGCGAAAAACACCAGATACAACACCAGCGTATAAATCATATTCCGCACACGCCTCACCCCTCCGCTTGATAGTGCCGTGCCAAGAACACAAACCCGCGCGTACCGCCGGGTACCGCTCTATCGAAAACACTTTGATATGACGGAGGAAATGAGTACGGTCACCACCAACACAACGCCAATGACCGTCAAAAACGTTTGCCAACTCATTTGCGCGTCTTGCCGCAGCATCGATGAAACAATGGTGAAAAGAATCCCGTGCATCGGGAAACTAATCATCGACCCGTGAAAGCCGCCCGACTTCCATTGCGGCAAGCCGACTGTGTAGAACAGTCTGACGGCAAACACGAGCCACAGCAGGAACGAAATCGGCGCATAGTATTCTCTGATTGTCATTTGCACGTCCGGCGGCATCGGCATACCGATCGTGGTAAGCCACAGCACCGCCGTCATCGCGCTTACCGTTACCACCGTGGCAAGCCACAACCCCGTGAGGCCGAGCCAAATTTGACCTATGATATTTTTACCGCCCATCACGCGCCGCCTCCTTTAATACAACTGCATAGGCTCATGTGTGCCTTGGTGATATGCCGCGAGTCCTTCCCCGGTTTGAATGATTTGATACATCTTTTCCAACGCCTGTTTGCCTGTGTAACGCGCGGTTCCGATCCGCGCTACCAGGTCGCCGTCCGGGAAGTTGTTTTTCATCAAAATCCGCGACAAAAATGTGCCCGTCCTCCACTGCTCGAACGCGTTCAACTCCTGAAGCAACTTGCTTTGCATTTGCGCGAACGCCGCGCGGCTGTTCTGCACGGCGGCGTCAATGCGGCTAAAGGACGCGCTGAACGCGGACATATCGGGGTAACTTTCGTGCAGAATGTTGAAGACCGCGTCTTTTGATGCGGCGTTTTTGTATCTGCCCGTAATCGCTTCCGCCAACGCGCGTTCCAGCGTTTCCGCCTCCCGCAGGTTGATTTGCAACGTTTCCCGAATCAGCATAATGCTGTGCGATAAGTAATTCTGTGCCTCTAAGTACGCGGTGTTCAGATTCGTTTCTAACCTTTTGCCTGTGTTTGTCAGTTTGACGACCGCTTGAAATACGCCGAGCGCAAGCACAAGCGGCCCTCCCGCAAAAATGATAATCCAAAGCCAATTGAAAATTGCCCAAGGGTCCGGCGATAAACCGCGCATGATGATTTCCCCTTTCCCAAAAATCGGTGCCTCTGAATCCGTCCCGCAGTTGCGCCATTGTTGCGCTATTTCTGATAAAATTTCATCAGAACCTTAATCATGACGTAAAACAAAATCAAAACCGTAAAAACGCCGAGCAGTCCAAAGCCCATCAGTTGAAAACCTAAGCCTAAGTTCGTCATAGTATCCATCCTTTCTACAGTGACAACAGTGACAACAGCCACGGCACCAATGCCAGCACCATGCCGCCCGCCACAACCGAGCCGAGTTGCCCCGCGACGTTCGCGCTTACCGCAGGCATGAGGATAAAGTTATAGGGATCCTCCTCTTTCGCGAGTTTCTGCACAATACGCGAAGCCATAGGGAACGCGGAAATTCCCGCCGCGCCGATCATCGGGTTCACCTTGTTTTTGCTGAACACGTTAAAGAGTTTCGCGAACAGTACGCCGCCCGCCACGTCAAAGATGAACGCCACAAGCCCCAAGCACATAATACCGACGGTCTGCAACGTCAAAAACTTTGAAAAGTGCATACTCGCGCCGATGGTAATGCCGAGGAGCAGCGTTACAAGGCTGGAAAGTTCGTTTTGCGCCGCCTTGGAAAGTTTGTCCAAAACCAGACATTCGCGAATCAAGTTGCCGAACATCAAAAGCCCGATCAGCGGTACGCTAATTGGCGCGATAATGCCGGAAATCACCGTAATCATAATGGGGAACAGGATCAAAACCATGCGCGGAATCGGCTTGCCCTTGTTTTCCATGCGAATCATGCGTTCCTTTTTCGTGGTCAGTGCCTTGATGACGGGCGGCATGATGACAGGGACGAGCGACATATAGGAATACGCCGCCACGGTAATCGGCCCGAGCAAATCCTGCGCGAACCGCGACGCGACAAAGATCGAGGTCGGCCCGTCCGCCGCGCCGATGATGCCGATAGACGCGGCCTCTTTCAGCGGGAATTTGAGGAGCATTGCGGCAATAATCGTGAAAAATATGCCGAACTGCGCCGCCGCGCCGAAAAATATCATTTTAGGGTCGCGCAGCAGCGGGGTGAAGTCGATCATAGCCCCGACCGCGACGAAAATCAGCACGGGGAAGATTTCCGTCATGATGCCCGCGTTGAAAAAAATCCCCAGCACACCGTCCGCTTGCGCGTAATTGTAGCCGCCCTCCATTGTCCAAACCGCGCTCAACGGCAAATTGACGAGTATCGCGCCTAAACCGATCGGTAAAAGCAGCATCGGCTCATAGTCCTTCTTAATCGCGAGGTAAATCAGCGTCCCCCCGATCGCGTACATCAGCAAATACTGCCACCAATGAACGCCGAAATCTATGACGCCCTGAAAAAGTTCCTGCATGAAATGACATCTCCTTTTTTCGCAACCCCGAAAAACCCGAAAACAGGGCTCCCCGAACCTGCCTTTTGTAAGTACCGCGAAACATCGCGGCGTAAAAATCGCCTACGCCTTGACATTTTACAACAAATTTAACAAAAAATCAATAGTTTTTTAATTTTTCTCGCGATGAATCGTATCAACTATTATAAAAAACCCCGCGAAACGGCTGATTTAGTCCCGCGGGGTTTTCTGTTGCCTGTTTTACAACTTCCGGCGCGTTACCGCCGTCAATCGGGTTCCGTCCACACGCCGCCGATTTTTTTCAACTTTTTAGAGGCGCAGAGCGGCTCCATAGTTGCCGTACCGCTCCAGATCATGGCTTGCATTTCGTCGGCGTTGCCGGGAACGGCAAGGTTCGCCGTGTTGCCGCCGCTTGCCGTGATTGCTTGGGGCGCAATCGCGAGAAGTTTTCCCTGACGGTACACGGCGACGACCAACACCGCGCTTCGGAGGGGTCTGTTCAAATCGACCGTAACGGTACCCTGTGCGGGCGCGTTCGGCGTAACGCTTAATATTTCACAGGGCGGCGCGGTGACGGTAACGTCGTTCGGCGCACCCTGCGCGGTATGCCACGGGTCGGCGTTTGCGGCCGAACCGGGCGCGAGTGAGATGTTGCTGCCCCACAACGCGCCGTCATTGCCTTCGGTTGCGCGGAACCGCCCGGACGTAACGACCACGGAACCCCCCGATTGGCAATTCACCGCGTCGCTCCGCGCCGTATAGTCGCCGGAGAGAATCCGCGCCGCCGCGCCGTCCGACACACGCACCGCAAATGCCGCAGTGGTTTGCAGTGTGCCGTCTTGCAGCGTCACTTCCCCCGCGTAAAAATACAGCAGACCGTTATAAGCCTCGCCGTACAACGTGTGACCGCCGAAGTCGATTGTGTAGGTCTTATCCGCGTAAAGATCCGCTTGATTCAGCAGTACCGCGTCGCGCAGCATGACGATCGTTTCACCGTTTCGCGCGGCGTCGGCGGCACTTTCTATGGCGTCATACAAGGTGTTGCCGATTTTGAATACGCCGGGGTTCGGCACGGATACCGTAACCTCGTTCGCGCTGTTGCTCCACCCTGCGGCGGGGCTTGCGGCAGAGGCGGAGGAAAGCGCAATGCTCATGCCGTTTTTGACCAACGCGCCGTCGCCGCCGCCTGTTACGCGGAAATGCCCGGAGGTGATTACCGTCCTCGCGTCTCTGCACCATACCGCGTCATCCGCCGCGTAATAGTTGCCGGACAGAATATGCACCGTTGCCGGAGAATTTACATAGACGCAGTAGGTTGTGGCGGTCTGCAACGTGCCGTTTTTGAGGCTTACCTCCCCCGCGCCGACGGACAGTAACGGCCCCGTGCCGACGCTTCTCGACAGCGTGTAACCGCCGAAGTCAAGCGTGTAGGTTTTGTCCGCGTCCAGCGTCACGCGGTCGTACAACACAACATCTTGTGTCATCTCGACGGTTGCGCCGTTTTGCGCGGCGGCAACGGCGGCTTCCAGCGTATTATATGACGCTTCGCCGGTGTGAAAGGCGGCGGACCTGACGGTAACGTCGTTCACGCCCTCTCCTTGCCACGGAGTGACGCTTGCCGCCGAACCGGGCGCGAGTACCGCGTTCCCGCCAATCGCGCCGCTGTTTCCCCCCGCCGCGCGGAACCGCCCGGAGGTGATTACCGTGCTTCCGCTTTGGCAAAGCAACGCGGTCGTCGCGGCTTGGTAGTCGCCCGAGAGGATTTTGACATTCGCGCCGCTGTCGAGCACGCCGACGGCGTACGCTCCCGACGTTTGCAGACTGCCGTTTTTGAGCGTCACGGTTCCGTAGCCGATGTTCAGCAAAGAGCCGCTCCCGCCCGACAACGTGTGGCCGCCAAAGTCAATGGTATAGGTTTTGGGCACAGTCAAAACAATGCTATCCGCCGCCGTAACATCACGCACCATTTCAATCGTTTCACCGTTTTGCGCGGACATTGCGGCGGATTCAAGCGTGTCGTAATAGACCGAACCGATGCGGAATGAGGGCGTTATGGTAACGTCGTTTACGCCGTCGCCTTGCCAAGGGTTGACGTTCGCGCCGGAACCTTGGGAAAGCGTAATCGCGCCGCCAAGCGCACCGCGATTGCTATATCCCCCTGCGGAAACAAACCGCCCCTGTGTGATGATCAGCGTTCCCGTCGGGCTTCCTCCCGGTGCTCTGTCTAACAAAACCGCGTATCCGTCTGCTTTGTAATAGCCGGAATAAAGGTGCAGCGTCGGGGAGTTCACCTGCCCCACGGCGTTTCCTTGCACCTTGATTGCCGCGAAGCCGTCCGCGTCTATGTTGGCGTTTCGGAACGTGACGGTTCCCGAGGCGATCGTAATCAACGTGTTGCCGCCGGAGTTGCCCGACAACGCGTGACCGCCGAAGTCAACCGTGTAGGTTTTGTTTTTGTTTAAGAGAATGGTCTGAACGCCGGGCAGCACCGCGTCGCGCTCCAGATAGATTGTCTGACCGCTCTGTACGGCGGTAACCGCGTCGGACAGAGATGCGTACAGCGCGTTCCCGGTTTTCCAATCGCCCTCCTCCGCGAACGCCGGAGTATGCGCGGGCGGCGCGAGGGCGCACAGCAACGCCAGCGCAAGTGTTAGGGATAAGAATTTGCTCGTTTTCATAGGATAATCCTCCTTTACTGCCATGTGTGAAGTTGCCGCCTTTCGTCGTTACGCGCAGTAAATATTGATTGCGTCGCGGAAAAACTCGGTGCAGCCGGGGGCGAGTTTGTCGTAGTTTGCGCGAAACCGCTCGTCGGCGGTATACATCTCGCCCAAACTTTTGTGATAGTCTTTGCTGTAGTTCGGGCAGAACACGCACAGCCATTGGCGGTGCAGGTCGCAGGCCTTTTGCGCCAACGCCCCGGCAGAGTCGCCGCTGTCAAACGCGGCTTTCAGCGTTTGCTCCATTTCAAGGCGCAGACGTTCGCTCTTGTCATACTGCTCCCGTGACAAACCTTTGAAGCGGGCGTTAGATGCGCGGACGGCTTCATCGCCGTATTTTCCCCGGACTTCCGCACCGTAGTTCCGTTCGTTTTCGTCGATGAGCGCTTGCTTGAAGCCCTCGAATTTTTCTTGGTCTGACATAGCGTTTTCTCCTTTCATTGCTGCCATTGATTTCGTGACATTAGAAATCAACGTGTCCAGCCGCTTC
>JAIRSR010000275.1 GCA_031255355.1 Clostridiales bacterium | reverse complement strand
ACATAGACCTTGGCATCACCACGCTGGAAACGGATAAATTCATCAGTTACATCAACGATTTCATTACGGAAACACTGCTTTACACCAATTCCGTAAACACAAAATTCGACATCGAGGCGATTATCAAATACATTGACGATAATTTCACCTCTGATATTTACTTAGACCAACTCGCCGAGCAATTCGGCACGTCGCCGAAGTACCTTTCCCGCATTATTAAAAACTACCTCGGTATGGGCTTCGGGCAGTACGTGGCAAGCCTGCGGATTGGCAAGGCAAAGCATATGCTGACCCGCACCAACTCCAACATCAACGATATAGTCATCGCGACGGGCTTTAACAGCCACAACACTTTTATTCGGACGTTCAAAAAATTAGAGGGGATTGTCCCCAGCGAATACCGCAATATTTTCTCTAACGGAAAGGAAAAACGCTGATGAATCCAACAGACACAAAGCAAACGGAAGTTTTAGAAATCGCCTTAGACCGCTTTTGCGGCGTATTGCGCTGCCGCGCCGAAGCGAAGTGCGGGACGCTCACACTGCGCTGCGGGGAGGATGGCGGGAACGCGCTGTACGACGCGGGCAGTCCGCCGCTGTTTCAAGATGAAAAATACCGTTTTTTGGTGTTTGACATTTTGTACAAAAACCCTCACGCGGGTGTGATTAAGTTAGATTTTTACAGGGATACAGACTGCGGCCGCCAAAGCGACCTCGAGGTGTTCGTTGCGGTGCTGCCGAACTTCCCCACGCGCTTTTGCTTCGATTTGGCGTACTTGGACGGGCAGACGATTTTCCTCCCCCGCACACCGGGCAGGCTAAAAGGAATCGTCGTCGGCAACCGCATAGAGCGCGAGGAAATCAAGCGGTTCTCTTTGGGTCTGCAAAAAAGCGCGGGGGAACAAGAGGTAGAATTTTCCAACCTCCGTCTGACTGCGGAGTTGCCGGATTTTCCGCTTCCGAACGTGAAGTTATCGGACGAATTAGGGCAACTCGCTACCATTGATTGGCGCGGGAAAACGCACGGACAAAAGGAGTTGACCGACTATTTGCGGACGGAGTATCAAAAAACGCCCGCGCCCATGCCGGGGCGAAGCGGCTACGGCGGCGCGTTAGACCTTACCTTTGAAGCCTCCGGCTATTTCCGCACGGCAGCCTGCCAAAACAGCGGACGGTGGTATCTTTGCGACCCGGACGGCCACGCGTTTTTCAGCGTCGGCTTCGACTGCACCTCGCCCGGCTCGACATGCAAAATCACCGGCATACAGGATTTATTTGAAGCCCTCCCGCCGGAACACGCCGGGTGGGTGCGCGGGCGGGAGCGCGACGACGTAAACTTCACCATTTGGAATTTGTATCGGGCGTTTGGCGGGGATTGGCGCGTCAAGTGGACGGAGTTGACCGAAAAACGCTTGAGAAAATGGGGCGTGAACACCGTCGCCAACTGGTCGGACGCGTTTTTCATCCAAAACGCGGGTATGCCGTATGTGATGCCGCTCGGCAATTTCCCAACGGCGAAGGAAACGATTTTCCGCGATTTCCCCGATGTGTTCAGTGACGAATACGCGGAAAATTCCGCAACCTACGCAAAGCAGTTGCTTCCCTACCGCGCCGACCGTAATTTGATTGGGTATTTCATGGCGAACGAGCCGCATTGGGCGTTTTGCGAAAACCTCAACCTTGCGGAGGAGTTACTGCAAAGCGGCAAAAACCTTGCGTCGCGGGAGTTCCTCCTCCATCACCTCAAAGAAAAATACAAAGGCGATATATCCGCCTTGAACGCCGCGTGGCGCGTCAGTTTCCCCTCTTTTGAACGGTTGCGGCAACCGCTCAAACACGCCGCCGCCCTCGGCGCGGCGGCAAAGCGGGATTTGCAAGAATTTTCCGCTATTTTAGTGGATCGGTACGTGCGGCTCCCTTGCGCGGCGTTGAAAGCGGTTGACCCAAATCATTTGAATTTGGGTATGCGGTACGCTTTTATGTCGTCCGATAGTCTGCTGGCGGGGAGTGATTACTTCGATGTGTACTCTATTAACTGCTATCAAAACAATCCGTCGGAGGAAATCACAAGGATTGGCGAACTTTCAGGCAAGCCCGTGATGATCGGCGAGTTTCACTTCGGGACGATAGACTGCGGCATGATCGCGTCGGGGCTGCGCGGGGCGTTGAATCAACAGGAACGCGCCAACGCCTACCGTCTGTATCTGGAACACGCGCTGGCGAACAAACACTGCGTCGGGGCGCACTACTTCACGCTGTACGATCAGCACGTGTTAGGGCGGTTCGACGGCGAAAACTTCGGCATAGGTCTGCTGGACGTATGCGGCAAGCCGTATCCCGAATTCGAGGAGGCGGTAATCAAGACAGGCGAAAGAATGTACGATGTCGCGCGCGGCACGGTACCGCCCTTTAACGAACCTGTGAAGTACATTCCGCGTATCGGCTTTTAATTTACAGCGTCATATAGGAAGTAACAAAGTTATACACACAAATCAAAACGATAATAA
>JAIRSR010000219.1 GCA_031255355.1 Clostridiales bacterium | reverse complement strand
ACAGCGAATTTGTCGATTCGGTCACGTGGGGAACCAAGACCTTTCCGTTGGTGTTCGGGCAGATTTATTACGTAGGCACGGACGGCGATTTTGTGGTGGATTCCGGGCCGTTAGACCCCTCCACGGGGCGGCGCAAGAACATATATACCGGCAATGTGACGACCAACATCGCGTGGCAGCAAGGCGGCGTATTGGTGTACGACACGGCAAGCGGCAAAACGCCTGTTGCGCGCAGCGGGTCTATCGAGGACTTGAAAAGCGTGTACAAGGACGGCGAGCAAAACGCGGCAAAGGTGTTCTGGTTGTTGGCGCACGGCTCGGGCAGGCAGTATATCGTCTATTTGCCGTAACGGTCGGGGACGCGTTCAAAATATTATCATTCGATTGGAGAAAATAAAACCGCATGAAGAAAACCACTGTGAAACAGCCGGAACTGGTACATTTTCAAATCACGCGCGGGTGCAACCTGCGCTGCTGGTTTTGCGGTCAATGGGGGAGAGAGGGCTTTTTTTCGGACGCGAAAGGCGCGGAAATGACGTTAGAGGAATGGAAACGCGTCGCCGCGCCGCTGAACCCCGCGTGTACCGGGGTGATTCTGTGGGGCGGGGAGCCGCTTACGTCGCCGTTTTTCGCGGAGTTGGCGGAACACCTCTCAACGCGCGGCTTTCCGCTCGGTTTGGTGACGAACGGCACGTTAATCCACCGTCACGCCGATTTGATTCGCGAGAAGTTCAAGACGGTGTATGTGTCGTTGGACGGCACGCGCGAAATCCACGACGCGATTCGCGGCGACGGCGTATTTGACGCGGTTTGCGGCAATTTGCGGGGGCTGAATAACGTGGTCATCAACACTGTTGTATCAACGGAACTTGTCCCGGTCATAGCGGATTTTATGAAACTTTTGGAACAATTCAAGCCGCGCGAGGTACTGCTCCAGCAGATGATTCCGTACACGTCAGACGGCGGCGCACCGGACTTGCGGCGGCTGCAACTCCCCGCAACCCCTTTCCCCGCGCGGGTGATTCCGCACGGCGACGCGGGAACGCCTTGCCGCTCCCCTTTTCGTCACGCGCATGTGACGTGGAACGGCGAGGTAATGTTTTGTACGGATTTTTATGATTTTTCGGCAGGGAACGCGCGAAACGGCGGCATTTTGGAAATTTGGCAAAATGAGGAAGCCGAACGCTTCCGCCGTAGGGTAATTAGCGGCGAAAACCCTAACTGCGCCCATTGTTCGTGGCGGTCTTGCGAAACATTTGAGGTCTAAGAGCCTGTTCAATAAAACGTTTGTAAATTTACAAAATTTATGATACACTATTCTTGCGCGAACCCCATCCATCTCATACATAAGGAAGGATTCCAATGAAACTTGCGCAATATTTTCAGAATTTAGAAGTACCGAAAGGCAATATCGACGTGGTTTTGGACACCGACGCGTACAATGAAATTGATGACCAATTCGCCTTGGCGTACCTCTTGCGCCGTGGGGATTCGCTGCGTCTGCAAGCGGTTTACGCCGCGCCGTTTTTGAACGGAAAATCCGCGTCGCCCGGGGACGGTATGCGAAAAAGTTATCATGAGATCTTAAAAGTATTGGAGTTAGCGGATTGCGCCGCGTACGCGAAACAGACCTTTCAAGGTTCCTCCCGCTTCCTGCAAAACGAAACGGAAGCGGTGATTTCAGCCGCTGCGGAGGATCTCGCCGAACGAGCAATGAACTACAGCCCGGAACGGCCGCTGTATGTCGCCGCGATTGGCGCGGCGACCAACATTGCTTCGGCGTTGCTCCTCAAGCCGGAAATCGCGGAAAATATCGTGATTGTATGGCTCGGCGGACATTCCCTCGCGTATCGGGATGCCAAGGAATTTAATATGGCGCAGGATATTGCCGCCGCCCGCGTGGTGCTCGGAAGCGGTGCGCCGTTCGTCCTGCTGCCCTGTATGGGCGTGGTCAGCGCGTTGGCTACGACCAAGACGGAACTTGAATATTGGCTCATCGGCAAAAATAAATTGAGTGACTACCTCGCGAAAAACGCGATTGACGAAGCGGAAAGTTACGCCAAGGGCAAGCCGTGGAGCCGCGTCCTGTGGGACGTCGCCGCGGTTGCGTGGCTGTTGAACGGCGGCGAACGGTTTATGTTATCCCGCCTGATTCCCTGCCCCGTCCCCACCTATGACGGTCTGTACGCAAAGAACGCGGACGGGCGTTTGATACGCTATGTCTACCATATCAACAGGGACAGCCTGTTTGAGGATTTATTCGCGGCATTCACAAGATAGCGAAAGGCGGCGGTTAAAATGAAAAATATACTTGTAATCGGCAGTATCAATATGGATATGGTAATCACTACGCCGCGCTTGCCGAAGTTGGGCGAAACGATTGGCGGGAGTGACTTCCAAACGATTCCCGGCGGCAAGGGCGCGAATCAGGCGGTCGCGATTGCGCGGCTTGGCGGAAATGTGAAAATGCTCGGCTGTGTCGGCGGCGATCTGTACGGGGAGCAACTCGTCAAAACGCTTCGGGAAAATCACGTGGATACTTCCCTCGTAAGCGCGGCGGGCGCGGTGAGCGGCGTAGCCGTGATTACCGTATGCGGCGGGGATAATCATATCATCTTGGACAGGGGCGCGAATCAGCACGTAACCCCGCAAATGATTGAGCAAAACGCGGACGCGCTTCAATGGGCGGACGTTGTCCTGTTTCAAATGGAAATCCCGCAAGAAACGATTTTGTATGCCGCTAAGTCGGCGAAAAAGCGGAATAAAACCGTGCTTCTCAACCCCGCCCCCGCACAGGGATTCGAGCGGGAACTGCTTCATTATACCGATATAATCATACCGAACCGGTACGAAGCGGAGCAACTGTTCGGGCGGGAAATTCATACCGCGAACGACGCGGAACAGGTCATCCGCGCGGCAAAAAGCCTCGGCATCGGGCAGGTGATTATCACGCGCGGCGGCGAGGGATGTGTTTACAACAACGGCGGGAACATAGAGCGGCAAGCCGCGCTTCCCGTTGCGGTCGTGGATACCACCGCCGCAGGGGATAGTTTTATCGGCGGGTTTGTAACGGCACTGTGCGGCGGCAAAACCGTACCGCAATCCGTGTGGTTCGCTTCGGCTGTGGCGGCTCTGACGGTAAGCAAAAAAGGGGCAAGCAGTTCATTGCCGACCTTAAATGAGGTAAACGCGTTCGCCAAACAGTTAAAATAGAGGAGTGATGAAAAAGTTGCAT
>JAIRSR010000208.1 GCA_031255355.1 Clostridiales bacterium | reverse complement strand
TCTTGTAAAACCGAAAAATTTTGTGTATAATAGATAGTAACGTAATAGTCAAGGCGGGGAAACGTCTGTCTGAACTCCTCCGCGCGGCGGTATTTCGGCGGATTCCCCATAACACCGCGTTAGATTTGCGAATAAGCGACGGCAGGTGAACAAATGAAAAACATACGAATTGTGATCGACGGGCCCGCCGGCGCGGGGAAAAGCACGATTTCCAAAATAGCCGCGAAAGAACTTGGGTTTGTTTACATAGACACGGGGGCAATGTACCGCGCGGTAGGGCTAAAGGCACTCCGGGCGGGGATAGACACCAAAAACAATCACGCCGCAGTGATTTCGCTTATGGACGGCGTTGCCATTGACATCAAGCACGGCGGGGACGGTCAACTCGTCTATCTTGACGGCGAGGATGTTACGGCGGAACTTAGAACACCCGAAGTGTCCATTGCCGCGTCGGACGTTTCCGCGATTCCCGAAGTTCGGCTGAAACTCGTGGCACTCCAGCGGCGGCTTGCCGAAAAGGACAACATCGTCATGGACGGCAGGGACATCGGCAGTTATGTTTTGCCCGACGCGGAGGTTAAAATTTTCCTCACCGCGTCCGTGGAGGACAGGGCAAAGCGGCGGCATGACGAACTTTCCGAAAAAGGGATACAGGTAAGCCTGGACGAAGTCCGGTCTGATATGGAATACAGGGACAAAAACGATTCCGCGCGTGATTTCGCGCCGCTGAAAATCGCCGACGGCGCAATGGTGATTGACACAACGGGAAATTCCTTGGAGCAGTCCGTTGATTTGCTGATTGGCACGATAAAGGAGCGGTTGCGTTGTTTTTCAAGGTAGTATACGCGGCTGTTGTGCCGTTGCTTCGGGTGTTTTTTAAGTTACTGTTCCGCGCGCGGGTGTACGGCGCGGAAAATGTGCCGAAATCCGGCGGCTTTATTGTCGCCGCGAACCATAAAAGCAATTTCGACCCCCTTGTCATTGGCGCGTTTTTGCCGCGGAAAACGAGGTTTCTCGCGAAGCGGGAGTTATTTGCCGCCGCGTTTTCCAAATGGGCGCTCACCGGGCTTGGCGCGATTCCCATTACGCGGGGCGGCTTTGAGCCGAGTACCCTCAAAACCGTCATATCGCTGTTGAAAAATAACGAGGCGGTGTTGGTGTTCCCGGAGGGGACGCGGCGTTCGGCGGGAATCGGCGCGGTAAAGGCGGGGGCGGTCACGCTCGCGGTAAAGGGACAAGTACCCATACTGCCCGTCATGATCGCGGGGGCATATCGGCCGTTTCGCGGCATAAAAATCATATTCGGAGAGCCCGTAACCTACGGCGCGTACTACGGCAACCCGCCTCCCCGGGAGGAACTGCACCGTTTGAGCGTCGCGCTTATGGAAAATATATACAAATTGGCAGAGGAATAGCAGATGAAAATCCTGTTGGCAAAAAGCGCCGGTTTTTGCTTCGGCGTGAAACGCGCCGTCGATATGGCGTACAAAATCGCGGAAAACGCGGGAAACAAGCGGGTATATACGCTTGGGCCGCTGATTCATAACAGTCAAGTGACCGCGCGGCTAAGGGAAGTCGGCGTTAGCGGAATCGACCGCGTCGCGGACGCGCCGCCCGACGCGACAGTCATTATCAGGACACACGGCGTCGCGCCGGAAATTTACGGCGAGTTGCAAGCAAGAAAGATTCATTATGCGGACGCGACCTGCCCTTTTGTCAAAAAGATACATAAAATCGCGCGGGAATACCATAATAAAGGGTATCAGATGATTATCTTCGGCGATGAAAGTCACCCCGAGGTACAAGGCATCAACGGTTGGTGCGGCTATACCGCCGCAATCGCGCGGACGCTGACGGAATTTGAAAATTTGTCCCTTTCCGGCAAGGCTTGCGTTGTCGCGCAGACGACCGCGAGAAAAGAAATTTGGGAAAAAATTAAAAAATTTACAAAAACATCTTGCAAAGAGGTACTATTATTTGATACAATATGCAGTGCGACCGACGAACGGCAAAGAGAGGCAAGGGAAATTGCCGCGCGGTCGGATTGTATGGTAGTCGTCGGAGGGCGTCACAGTTCCAACACAAAGAAACTGTTCGACATCTGCAAAGGTTGCCTTGCGGAAACCTACCATATTGAAACGGCGTCAGAACTGCCTAAGTCAGTTTTTGATAGATGCGTTTCGGGTGTGACAGCCGGCGCTTCAACACCCGAATGGATTATTAAGGAGGTCATTAGTATTATGTCAGAAGAAACACAGGTAAGCGAACTTAGTTTTGCGGAACAACTCGACAAATCATTGGTAAATCCGAAAACTGGAGATATAGTGAAAGGAACCGTCATACGCGTCACACCCACCGAAGTCTATGTCGATATAGGCTTTAAGGCGGATGGTGTGATTCCGCTCGACCAACTTGTTCTCGCTCCTGACGTCGCGCCCGGGGACGTCTTTGCGGTCGGAAGTGAAATCGAAGCGTTTGTCTACCGCGTGAGTGACATCGAGGGGACTGTCGGGCTTTCCGTTCGCAAACTTTCGGCGATCGCGGGGAAAAAGAAGTTAGAGGAAGCCTTGGAATCGCGCGAGATTTTGACCGGAAAGGTTGTCGAGGCGGTCAACGGCGGCGTGATTGTGCTGTGCAATGAAATTAGGGTGTTCGTCCCCGCGTCACAGGCAAGCATACGGTATCTACAGGATTTAAGCACGCTTGTCGGACAAGAGGTCAACTTTAGGGTGATTGAAATCAATCCCCGCAAGAGGAAAATCATCGGTTCTATCAAGTCCGTAGCGGCGGAAATCAAAAAACAGCAAACGGACGCGTTCTGGTCTGCGGCTGAAGTGGGCAAGGAATATGACGGCGTGGTGAAATCGTTGACTGATTTCGGCGCGTTCGTTGATATTGGCGGCGTTGACGGCTTGGTACATATCTCTGAACTTTCATGGGGTAAAATCAAGCACCCCTCGGAAGTACTCAACGTCGGCGATTCCGTGGGCGTCTATATTTTGGCGTTGGATCAAGAAAAAAACAAAATCTCCCTCGGCTATAAGTTAAAGGGCGAAAATCCGTGGATCAAGGCGCGGGAAACTTTCAACCAAGGGGATATTGTTACCGCTAAAATCGTGCGGTTGGTCGCGTTCGGCGCGTTCGCGGAGTTGTTACCGTCGGTGGACGGACTGATTCACATTTCTCAAATCGCTGTGGAACGCATCCTAAAGCCCTCCAGCGTACTTTCCGTAGGGCAGGAAGTGCAAGTGAAAATCACCGCCGTGGATTGGGAAAACAAAAAAATCAGCCTAAGTATCCGCGCGTTGTTAGAGCCGGAGGATGCGGAGGTTGCGGCGGTTGAGGAACCTGTTGCGGAGGAAACTCCCGCTGTGGAGGAACCTGTTGCGGAGGAAGTTCCCGCTGTGGAGGAGCCTGTTGCGGAGGAGACTCCCGCTGTGGAGGAAGAAACAACGGACGGCGAATAAAACGAAGTAAGTTGTATATCACACGAAAGCACCCGTCGAGGTGCTTTCGTTGCGGAACGGTTAGAATTGCCGTGCTACAGGCGGTTAGAAATCGGGTGATTGTAATATGACGTTGGAACAGTTCAAAACATACGTCAACAAAAAAAACATAGCGGTTGTGGGAATCGGCGTAAGCAACACGCCGCTGATTCGGTTGCTTGCCGATATGGGCGCGTATGTGACGGCGCGGGATCAAAAAACCGCCGCGCAGTTGGGCGGGGTTGCTGACGTGTTAGAGGGATTAGGCGTAAAACTTATCCTCGGCGGCGGTTACCTCGACGGCATGACGGAGGATATTATTTTCAAAACACCGGGCATGAGGATCGACGCGCCGCCGCTGGTGCGGGCAAAGGAACACGGCGCGGTCATTACGTCTGAAATGGAAATGTTTTTCCAACTATGCCCTGCGGAGATTATCGCCGTTACGGGCAGCGACGGCAAGACGACGACCACAACGCTGATTTATGAAATGCTGAAAGCGGCGGGGTACCAATGCCGTCTGGGTGGTAATATCGGCAAGCCGCTGCTTAGCGAAATCGCGCGTATCGGCAAGGACGATAAAATTATTTTGGAACTGAGCAGTTTTCAACTGCACACGATGACGCAAAGCCCGCATACGGCGGTGATTACGAACGTTTCCCCCAATCACCTTGACGTACACAAATCTATGGAGGAATATATCGGCGCGAAAGAGAAAATATTTCAGTATCAAGACGCGGACGGCATACTCGCGCTGAATTTTGACAATGAAATCACAAAATCTTTCGCGGCAAAGGCGCGGGGTACTGTAATCCCCTTTGGCAAAACCGCCGCCGAGGGGGTGCATATCGAGGACGGCGTGATTTATATGCGCGGCCATGCCGTACTGCGGCGCGGCGATATACGGCTTCCGGGGGAGCATAACGTTGAAAATTACATGGCGGCAATCGCGGCGGTTTGGGGAAGGGTAGACAGTTCCGCGATTACGCGCGTTGCGGAAACGTTCGGCGGCGTGGAGCATCGCATTGAATTTGTCCGCGAAAAGGACGGCGTGCGGTATTACAACGACTCGATCGCGAGCAGTCCCACGCGGGCGCGGGCGGGGCTTTACGCCTTTGACCAAAAAATTATCCTCATCGCGGGCGGGTACGATAAGAAAATTCCGTTTGACGCTTTCGGTGAGGATTTAGTGAAACGCGCCAAGGCGGTCATCCTGCTGGGCGCGACAGCGGAGAAAATCAAAGCCGCAGTGGAAAACGCGCCGGGGGAAAAGCCGCCGATAATTTCCGCGCGTGATTTGAGCGACGCGGTAAGCAAGGCCGCCGCCGCCGCGCGGTCTGGCGATGTGGTGATGCTATCCCCCGCCTGCGCGAGTTTTGATATGTTCAAAAACTTTGAGGAGCGCGGTTTGCTGTATAAATCTTTGGTAAATGAGTTGTAGGGGGACGGAAATGGAACAGTTGACGCGTTTATGCGCCTTAGAGGGCGTATCCGGCTTTGAATTTGACGCGGCGCGGCAGATTAGGGCGTTGTTTGATACCGTATGTGAGCGGACGGAAACGGACGCGCTCGGCAATGTGGCGGGGATCATAGGCGCGGGCAAAAAAAAGAAAATCATGATAGAAGCGCATATGGACGAAATCGGGCTTATGGTGAAGCGGATTGACAGCAACGGCTTTATCAGTTTTGTTGCGATTGGC
>JAIRSR010000183.1 GCA_031255355.1 Clostridiales bacterium | reverse complement strand
ATTGTCACGGACGGCAAAAAGGCGTATATCATACGGAACGGACACCAAATGATGTCAAGGATTACGGGAACGGGCTGTATGCTCAGTTGCGTGGTGGGCAGTTACTGCGCCGCGAACCCGGGCGACGCGTTGGACGCGGCGGCGGCGGCGGTTTGCGCTATGGGCTTGTGCGGGGAATTGGCTTATGATAAAGCAGCGGCGGGGGACGGCGGTACCGCGTCGTTCAGAACCTATTTAATAGACGCGATGAGCCGCATGACGCCTGCAATTTTGGCGGGAGGCGCGAAGTATGAAAGCAGACCGTAACTCCATGCTGTTGTACCTCGTGACGGATCGCGCGTGGGCGGCGGGAACGACCGTAGCGCGGCAGACAGAGGAGGCGTTGCGGGGCGGCGCGACCTTTTTGCAGTACCGGGAAAAGACGTTGCGCGGCGACGCGTTCCTCGCGGAAGCGTTGGAACTCAAGGCACTCGCGCGGCGGTACAACGTCCCTTTTGTCATCAACGACGACGCGGAAGCGGCGTTGCAAATCGACGCGGACGGCGTACATGTGGGGCAGTGCGATATGTCTGCGGCGGCGGCGCGGCGGCTGGTCGGGCGGGATAAAATCGTCGGCGTTTCGGTGCAGACGGCGGAGCAGGCGGCGATCGCGGAGCGTGAGGGCGCGGATTACCTCGGCGTTGGCGCGGTGTTTACCACGCCGACCAAGCCGGACGCGGAAACTGTTGGTCTTGATACGCTGAAAAGCATTTGCGCAAGCGTCAGTATTCCCGTAGTCGCCATTGGCGGCATCAACGAGAGCAATATTTTAACGCTGAAAGGGAGCGGCGCGGACGGCGCGGCGGTGATTTCCGCAGTGTTCGCGGCGACGGACATACGCGCGGCGGCGGCGCGGCTTCTTACGTTGTCAAAGGAGGTTGCGCGGCATGGCGAACAGGCGTAACGGCGCGGGTGCGGCGGGGCTTCGGGGCGCGGTTTTTGACCTCGACGGCACGTTGTTGGACTCCATGCGCGTGTGGGAGGAGGTGGATGCCGCATTCCTGCGCGAGTGCGGCGTTGCCGTCCCGAAAGATCTTTCGGAACGCCTTAAAATCCTAAATTTTGAAGAGTGCGTTATGTACTTTATCAATACGCTGGGCGTGAAGCGTACCAAGGAGGAAATCCTAACGCGCATCGGCGCGATGACCCGGGCGGCGTACCGCACGGACGCGGTGACCGCCAAGCCCTTTGTCCGTGACGCGCTCGGCGGGCTGCGGGAGCGGGGCGTTACCATGTGTGTGGCGACGGCGAATGATTATGATGTGACAATGGAAACGTTGGAGCGGCTCGGTTTGTCGGAATATTTCGCGTTCGCCGTCACTTGCGGACAGTTGGGCTGTTCCAAGACGCAACCGGATATTTACCGCCACTGCGCCGCGCGGCTCGGCACTACGCCGGAGGAAACAATGGTAGCGGAGGACGCGCTCCACTGCGTGAGGGCGGCGCGGGACGCGGGGTTTTACGTCGTGGGTGTGTATGATGACAGCACTCCTGCGGGGGACAGCGCGGAAATCAAGGCGTTGAGCGACCAATATATCACGTCGTGGAAAGAGGGGATAACGCTGTGAAAAAGGTACTGACCATTGCCGGTTCGGATTGCAGCGGCGGCGCGGGGATTCAAGCCGATCTCAAGACCATCACCGCGCATCAAATGTACGGCATGAGCGTGATTACCGCGCTTACGGCGCAAAATACCACCGGGGTGTACGGCGTAGCGGAAATTGACGCCGCCTTTGTAGCGCGTCAGTTGGATTGCGTGTTCGGCGATATTTTCCCCGACGCGGTGAAAATCGGCATGGTATCGTCCGTTCGGCTGATTGAGGTCATCGCGGAAAAATTGACGCGGTATCAGGCGAAAAATATCGTGATAGACCCTGTGATGTTTTCCACCAGCGGACATGCCCTGATGTCCGTCGGCGCGATGCGCACTCTGATTGCGTCACTTTTGCCCCTCGGCGACGCGGTAACGCCGAATTTAGCGGAGGCGCAAAGCCTTTGCGGTCGTGAAATCAAGGACGAGGCGGATATGGTTCGGGCGGCTGAAATAATCGGCAAGCCGCTAAAGGGCGGCGTGTTGATTAAGGGCGGGCATTTGGACGGCGGCGCGAACGACCTGCTGGATCACAACGGCGAAACGGTGTGGTTTAAGGGCGCGAAAATAGACAATCCCAACACCCACGGCACCGGATGTACGTTGTCCTCCGCAATCGCTTGCCGCCTTGCGGAGGGCTTTGACCTGCCCGAAAGCGTCCGCCGGGCGAAAGCGTATGTCACCGGAGCACTCCGCGCCGGACTGAATCTGGGGCAGGGGCGCGGCCCGCTGAACCATTGCTGGAATCTGACGGATAAAACGCTTGGTACCAATCCGCGCGTATAAAAAGATTGACCGCAAAGGGGAATCGTGGTATAATAGACCTGTTCAATGATTGAACAGGTCTATTATATCTGTTCGGCGGGGTCGGGCGGCGAAAGGGGCGAAACAATGGAGGATCCGAAATATTCGGTGAAACTCTGTGACATTATAGACAGATTCAAGTTGGAATGTGTCTGCTGTGAGGAAAAAATACGCGACGTAATTATCGGCTGTGCCGATGTGAACCGTCCGGGGATGCAGATTACGGGTTTTTATGATTATTTTGACCCCGCGCGGATACAAATCCTCGGCATGGTGGAACACACCTATCTGGAAAAGCAGACGGCGAAGCAGCGTGAGGAAAAATTCCGCGCGTTGTTTTCCAAGCGGATTCCCGCGCTGATTGTCACAAGAAAGTTGGAAAATTTTGACGAACTGACCCCGCTTGCCCGGGAGTACAACACGCCTGTGCTGCGCACGGGAATGTCCACCTCCGCTTTTATGAGCGCGTTAATCGCGTACCTCAATATCGAACTTGCGCCGCGTCTGACGTGCCACGGCGTACTTGTGGAGGTGTACGGCGAGGGTGTGCTGTTATTGGGGGAGAGCGGCGTAGGCAAAAGCGAGGCGGCGGTGGAACTCCTCAAAAGAGGGCATCGCTTGGTCGCGGACGACGCAGTGGAAATCAAGCGGGTTTCGGCAATTTCCCTGGTGGGGAGCGCACCGGAAGTC
>JAIRSR010000120.1 GCA_031255355.1 Clostridiales bacterium | reverse complement strand
CTTATTTGAACATGAGCGCGGACGCTACGAGCATTACGCACGGCGCGATTGAAATCAACATAGAACGCTACGAGGCAAAGAAAAACGGTCAAATCATTGAACTTACGCTAAGGGAGTTTGAACTGTTGAAGTTCCTCGCGCTTCAGCCGGAAAAGATTTTCTCCCGCGAGGCGTTGTTGGAAAAGGTGTGGGGGTACGAGTACTACGGCGACGTGCGCACGGTAGATGTTACCATACGCCGCTTGCGGGAAAAGGTGGAGGACGACGCTTCCAATCCCGCCTATGTGGTGACGCGGCGCGGCGTGGGCTATTACTTCGCGAAGCAGGACGACGCTTCCAACCGATAAACGGGTTTGCCCATATCGCTGAACAATTTTTCATATTCGGTCATGATATTGCCCTCGAACCCGCTGTTGTGCAGGTCGAGGGTAATATTTTTTAACTTGAAGCCGTTGTCGCAAAAACTGTTGAGAGAAAATTCAAACAGCCGCTGATTGTCCGTTTTGAAAAAGATTTCTCCGTCCCCGCGCAGCAGACGCTTGTAAATTTCCAAAAACGCGCCGCCGGTGAGCCGTCTTTTGCGGTGTTTGTACTTGTGCCACGGGTCGCAGAAGTTGATGTAAATCCGCTCGATTTCCCCGTGCGCGAACATTTCCTCAAGTAACGCCGCGTCGCCGAGTATGAACCGAACGTTGCTTAGATTCGCCGCCTTTGCCTTTTCTGCGGCAAGCACCAATACATCGATCAGTTTTTCCACCGCGATGTAATTGACGCCGGGGTTCGCCAACGCGGTTTGCGTGATAAACGCGCCTTTACCGCAGCCGATTTCAAGGTGTATCGGCTGATTGCCGCCGAATACGCCGCGCCAACCGCCCTTGTGTTCCTCCGGCGTGCGCGCCCATAAGCCGCCGCAATCGTCCAACCGCGCTCTGCCGTGCTTTTTCTTTCTCATTCTCATAGCCGTGTATCTCCTGTAGTGATTGATTCGCTATTGTGGTAGGCTTTTAATCGGCGGGGACGGCGTTCGGCGTGAAGTAAACGCCGCCGCCCGAGGAAGTACACGCCCAATTCAGCAGGTCAAAAAATTCCGCCGTCACCATTGTGCGTCCGTCTATTTCCACCGGAGCATGGGACAACCGGCGCGGTTCCCTTTCCTCCGTCTGAAATCCGTCAGTGTTGCCGAAAACGTTGGTGTTGCCGATTTGCAACACAATGTACCGCGCGTTTTCCGGGGAAACAGCGGTAACCGTCGCGGTTTCCTCCTCGTACATGACGCTGTACCCCGCCGCTTCCAATACGAAGCGCAGCGGTACCCGAAGCCCGCCCGCGTCAGCGTCGTAGTACGGCGCAACGTCCGTCTCCACCCGACTGCCCATGAAAAACACCTCTGCGGCTGCCTCCGCTTGCGGTTCCGCGTACGCGAACCCCGGCAGCGCGGCAAGCGCCGCAATCCATACCGCGAAAATCCTAACCCTCTTTTTCATCCTTTTCCCTCCTTAACTTGGAACCTGTCCTAAAACCCTCGCTTTTGCCATTATGGTATGATTTTAGGACAAGTTCATTATACCATACCCAATAGAATCAAGCAAGAGGAAAATGGCGCCGCCGAAAAATCCTTGCCGTCAAACAGGAACAACCACATCGAACAACGGCATCATATTTGCGTCCCAATACAGCAGTTTGCAATTGCCGCTTGGCAAGGCGGCGCTGTATTTGAGGTAACCGTTTTCGTCAAGGGTTCCCGCAGGGCAAATGAGGCGGGTGAGTTTATTGCCGTCGTACTGACAAATGAAAAACTTGAATCCGTCGAGTGAAACATTGCCGTTCAGCGATTTCACATACAGTGACACGGTATTGTAATCCCGCTCCAAATCTATATCGAGTTGATTCGCGTAACCGCCGGGAATCGTCAACGGAATTTCGCCGTTAATGTCCGCAAACGGAACTCTGTTGTTGGTTGCGTAATCCGCGCCGACGGAACCGGGATTGCCGTAAACCGTGAGTTTCGGGCAACGCTCAAACGCCGAATCGCCAATGCTCGTTACGCTTTCAGGTATGCTGACGCTCGTCAGCGCGTAGCATTCGGCAAACGCGTAATTACCAATCTCTGTCACGCCGTCCGGCAAACGGACGCTCGTTAAACGATAGCACATTGCAAACGCGCTGCCGCCAATGACGGTCAATCCGGCGGGCAACCGTATGTTTGTCAGACCCGTACACTCCATAAACGCGTAATCGCCAATGCTCGTTACGCTGTCGGGGATTGTTACGCTTGTCAAACTATGGCAACTCCCAAACGCCCATTCGCCAATCTCTGTCACGCCGTCCGGCAAATCGACGCTCGTTAAACGATAGCACATTGCAAACGCCCATTCGCCAATGACGGTCAATCCGGCAGGCAGACTGACGCTTGCCAGACTGTAACACTCCGCAAACGCGTAATAGCCAATGCTCGTTACGCTGTAATCACCGCGTTGCCGTCTGATACGGTATAGTACCAATCCCGGTAGGTATCCGCGGTGCTTGGAAAGACTTCCGCCGCCGCGAAAGTCAAAAGCAACGCCAACGCCAAACTCATCATTTTTTTCACAATACATTCCCCCATTTATAAAATTTTATAGACCTATCCGCTAATCCTGCGTGCGCGGGCAGGGCACTCTTCTCTAAAACCGCTGTACCGCGCACAATTCCGCGTACAGCCCGCCGTTTTGGATCAGCGCGTCATGGGTGCCGGCTTCGGCGATTTTCCCCTCGCGCAGCACGACGATTTTATCCGCTTTTTTTATGGAAGCAAGGCGGTGCGCGATAATCAAGGTGGTTCTGTTTTGGATGACGCTGTCGATCGCGTCATGAATCAACTTTTCCGTCGCCATATCCACGGAAGCGGTCGCCTCGTCGAGGATCAACACCGGAGTATCCCGCAACAGCGCCCGCGCGATAGAAAGGCGTTGCTTTTGACCGCCGCTCAGTTTTACGCCGCGCTCCCCGATTACGGTATCGTAACCAAGTTCCATGCGTTCGATAAACTCATCTGCGTTGGCGTTCCGCGCCGCCCGCGTAATATCCTCCATGCTTGCGTTTTTCACGCCGTAGCAGATATTTTCCGCCACCGTGCCGTTAAACAGGAACACCTCTTGCGAAACAACGCTGATGTTCCTGCGCAGAGATTCCAGCGTCACACCTTTGACGTCCGTGCCGTCTATCGTAACGCGCCCCTCCGTCGGGTCGTAAAACCTGCTGATGAGGCTTGCCATAGTGGTCTTTCCCACGCCTGTCGGCCCCACGACCGCAACTGTTTGCCCCGCGTCGATTTCCAAACTGACGTTTTTCAGCACCGCGCCGCCGTCCGCGTAGGAAAAACTGACGTTTTCAAAGGCGACGTTCCCTTTGACATGCTCCAACGCCGCCGCTTCCGAACATTCGCGCACCTCGGAATCGGTATCCAGCACCGCGAAAATCCTCTGACCGCACGCCAGTGTTTCTTGCAGGCTCTCATTCAGCCGCGCGAGGGTGTTAATCGGTTGGTAGAACATGGAAAGGTACAGCATGAACGCCACAAGATCCTCTACGCGGAGGTTGCCCCCCGCCGCCAACACACCGCCGATTCCCACGACCAGCACCGTCCCCACGCGGGTAACGAACGCCACCGCCGGGTGGTAAATCGCGGAATACTTCAACGCGCGGAGGTTCACGTCCGTATGACGGCGGGAATATTCGCTGATTCGCTCTAATTCGCGGTCCTGTTGGTAAAAGGATTGAATCTCCCGCATACCGTTAAAGTCGTCATGCAGTACGGCGTTAAATTCCGCAAGTTTTTGGTGCGCGTCGCGGAAGATCGGGTACACCTTTTTCGCGAACCGCCGCACCAGAAAGACGGAAAACGGCATGGTAAACAGCGTAAGCGCGGCGAGTTGCGGGCTTATGGTGAATAAAATCACAAGTACGCCGCCAAAGGTCAAGATGCTGACAATCAAGTCCGGCAAGGCGTGCGCAAGCAGTTCCTCCATGTTTTTTGTGTCGTTCGCCGTCAGCGACATGATCTGCCCCGTCTGCTTATCGTGGTAGTAACTCATGGAAAGACGCTGTAGGTGGTTGTACATCTTTACGCGCAAGTCGGAAACATAATTCCACGCCGCGTAGTGGTTGTAATACGCCTTGACGTAGCCGAACGCCCACTCCGCGCCGTACAGCACCAAGAGCATTCCCGCGTACACCGCCGCCTTTTGCACCAGCGTTTCGTCCCCGCCCGAAATCAGACCAACCAGTCTGCGGATAATCTGCGGCGCGGCAAGTTGCGCGGCGGTAACGCCAATCAGTGAGAACAGCCCGAACAGCAGGACGGCGTGATATTTTTTCGCGTCCTTGATAATTCTTAAAAATACTTTCATAATGTTGCAAACCATCCTTTAGTAATAATATGGTAGTCATATGGGACAAATCTATTATACTACGAACATTGCAATAAAGCAACAGTTGTGGTATAATATATACTTAGCAGTAGAAAAGCCTTGCGGCTTGCCATTATGTTCGGTCACTGAAACACGGCGGCGTAAGCGGTATTTTTTCCGCGCGCGCTTAAATAACCGAACAGGTCTGTGAACTCTGACGGCAAAGACAATGTTCTAAGTTTTGATCCCGCTTACAAAAGAGGTGACAAGGTTGCGTTTAACTTCCCCCGAAGTAATCAAAAAAATCATGAGCGAGGGCGGTCTGCGGTTCAACAAATCGCTCGGGCAGAACTTCCTCATTGACGAGAGCGTGTTAGACGGCATCATCGCGGCAAGCGGCGTGAATCAAACGGTCGGTGTGATTGAGGTCGGCCCCGGAATCGGCACGCTGACCCAAGCGCTTGCCGAACACGCGGCAAAGGTCGCCGCGATAGAGTTAGACCGTGGAATCGCGGCGTATTTGCGGCAGGCGTTCGCTTCGCGCGGCAATGTGGAAATCCTGCAAGGGGACGCGCTGAAAATGGATTTTGGCAGTGTGATTGCGGAGCGGTTCGGCGGTATGCCCGTATCCGTCGTCGCGAACCTGCCGTACTACATCACAACGCCGCTGATTATGAAATTTTTAGAAAATAATTTGCAGATTGACGCGGTAACGGTTATGGTGCAAAAGGAAGTCGCGGAGCGGCTGACGGCAGCCCCCGCCTCGCCCGCCTACGGCGCGTTATCCGTCGCGGCGCAATTCCACAGTACGCCGCGTATGATCACAACGGTGCCGCCCCACTGCTTTATGCCGCCGCCCAAGGTGACTTCCGCCGTCATTCGCCTGGACTTAAAACACCATGTCAAGCCGTCCGCAGCGGACGAGAAAAAAATGTTCCGCGTGGTAAAGGCGGCGTTCGGGCAGCGGCGAAAGACGCTTGTAAACGCGCTGTCGGCGGCGTTTGCCATGCCGAAAGACGCGCTTCGCGCTTTGGTCGCGGAGGTCTGCGGCAACGAAAACGCGCGGGGGGAAACACTGGGGATTCGTGAATTTATACAAATTTCTGAAAAAATTTATTAAAACTCTTTCATTTTGCTTGAAAATGTTATATAATGTTTAGAGTGTATTCGGAAAATGCCGTTTCGCGCGGATTTTTCGGCAGACAAGACAAATTTTTGAAGTAATAATAGGAGGAATGAACAATGACCGCCAACCAAAAAGTCCTCACGTGGTTAGAGGAAATGAAAGCATTGAACAAGCCGGACGCCGTCGTCTGGATCGACGGAAGCGAACAGCAATTGGACGCGCTGAGGAAACGCGCCGTAGAGGACGGAACGCTGGAAAAACTGAACGAAGACGCGCTGCCCGGCTGCTATCTGCACCGCACGGCGCAAAACGACGTGGCGCGTGTCGAGGACAGGACTTTCATTTGCGCCAAGACCAAAGAAGCCGCAGGGCCTACCAACAATTGGATGGACCCGCAAGAGATGTACGCCAAACTGAGGACGCTGTTCGACGGTTCGTACAAGGGCAGAACAATGTATGTCGTGCCGTTTATCATGGGGCCCGCGAAGTCGCCGTTTTCCAAGGTCGGCATTGAGTTGACCGACAGCATCTATGTGGTGCTGAATATGGCGATCATGACGCGCAT
>JAIRSR010000111.1 GCA_031255355.1 Clostridiales bacterium | reverse complement strand
CAAGCGAATTTGCGTGTCGTCGTAATACATAGCATCACCTGTCCAAAATAAGATTTGCCCGCAACAACCGCGACTTTAAGGCGCGGACGGCAAATGCCGCCGTCACGATTTTGACTAAGTCCAGCGGAACAAACGGAAGCACCGCCGCCGCAAGCGCTTTCGCGGCGGTAAGCCGCGCGAACGCCATAAGCCACGCCGTGCCGAAGCCGTAGCAAATCACAAGCCCGAGGAGCATACTTCCCATAGTTTTCAGCCTGCCGTCCGCGCTGTTTTTTTCCGTCAGCAGCCCTGTGACAAACGCCATGAATATGTAAGATATAATATACCCGCCCGTAGGCCCGAGCACCCTGCCCATGCCGCCGGTAAAGCCTTGAAACACAGGTGCGCCGCACAGCCCCAACAGTACGTACACCGCCTGCACCGCCGTCCCGCGCTTCCACCCCAACAGCGCGGAGGACAAAAACACCGCGAACAGCGAAAGTGTAATCGGCACGGGCGAAAACGGTACGGGTACGGAAATTTGTGAGCAAATCACCATAATAGCGGTAAACACCGCGACAATCGTTACGTCTTTCGTGGTAAATTTCATGATACAATACCCTCTTTACGCCTTAATTTGGTTCTTGCCGTCCACAAATACCACGGCGGGGGTATGCCGCTCCGCTTCGCGCGGCGATACGCGGCAATACGCCATAATAATCACTTTATCCCCGACGTTCATCAACCGCGCGGCGGCGCCGTTCAGACAAATCCCGCCCGCGCCCTCCCGCCCCGCGATCGCGTAGGTCACAAGGCGGCTGCCGTTATCCACGTCAACTACATGCACCTGTTCGTACTCAAAAATCCCCGCCGCGTCCATTAACGCCTTATCGACGGTGATGCTGCCCACGTAGTCCGCGTTTGCCTCCGTCACCACCGCCCTGTGTATTTTAGATTTCAGCATGGTGAGTTCCACGCGTTACACCTCCCCGAAGGTAAAATTATCAATCAATCTGGTCTTGCCGATATAGACCGCCGCCGCGACCAATACCGGCTTGGATATTTCACTGACCGGCGCGAGGGAATCCGCGTCTACCACCTCGGCGTAATCCACCCGCGCGAGCGGCTCCCGCGCAAGCGTCCGCAAGACGGCATCCCGCACGGCTTCGGCGTTCCTCTCACCGCCGCGCAAGGCGTGTTCCGCTTGCCGCAACCCCTCGGGAAGCGCCAACGCCGCCGCCCGCTCGCCGGGGGAAAGATAGACGTTTCGCGAACTGAGCGCCAAACCGTCCGCTTCCCGCACCGTACGGCACGGCACAATTTCAATATCAAAATTCAAATCCCGCGTCATGCGCTTGATGATCGCGAGTTGCTGCGCGTCCTTTTGCCCGAAGTACGCCCTGTCCGGCGTGAGGATATGGAACAGTTTCGCCACAACGGTACATACGCCGCGAAAATGCCCGCGCCGCGACGCGCCGCACAGTCCGTCGCCCAAACCGTCTATATCGGCATACGCCAAAGGCGGGGCGGGGTACATTTCGTCTGCGGAGGGCGCAAACACCAAGTCAACGCCCGCGCCGGCGCACAATGCAAAATCCCGCGCCGCGTCCCTCGGGTAGCGCGAAAAATCCTCGTTCGGCGCAAACTGAATCGGGTTGACAAACAGGCTGACCGCCGTTTTGTCATTTTCCGCGCACGACCGCGCAATCAGCGCGGCATGTCCCGCGTGCAGATACCCCATTGTCGGCGCCAAACCGACGGACAGCCCCTGTGCTTTCCATTGTTTTACAACTTCCCGCGCTTCGGCGATTGTTTCCGTAGTAATCACGTAATCAAATCCTTTACCGTTTCCGCGTCCATGAGGAACGTATGCTCCTCTGACGGAAATTTGCCGTTTTCCACTTCCTCGATATACCCGCGCACACCCGATTGAAACGCGTCACTGAGGTTTTCGTACGCCTTGACGAACTTCGGCTGAAATCCGGGCAGCATACCTAACATATCCTGGTACACCAACACTTGACCGTCACAGCGGTTCCCCGCGCCAATGCCGATTGTGGGAACCGATACCGCTTGCGTGATGATGTCGGCAAGCGCACCGGGGATACACTCTAAAACGATAGAAAACACACCCGCGTCCTCCAGCCTTTTCGCGTCCTCGATAAACCGCTTTGCCCGCTCCCGCTCCTTGCCCTGCACCTTAAAGCCGCCGAACATATTCACGGATTGCGGCGTTAAGCCGATATGCCCCATGACGGGGATTTGTGCGCGTACAATCGCCTTTGCCTGTTCCGCGACCTCGCCGCCGCCCTCGATTTTCACCGCTTCCGCGCGTCCCTCCTGCACCAGCCTGCCCGCGTTTTTCACCGCGTCGTAAACGGACGCTTGATAGGACATAAACGGCAGGTCGGAAATCAACAGCGCGTGATCCGCCCCGCGCGCAACGGCGCGGGTATGGTGCAGCATATCCTCCATTGTGACGCTGAGGGTATCGGGATACCCCAAGCAGACCATACCAAGGGAATCGCCGACGAGAATCGCGTCGATTCCACAGGGGTCGATCAACCGCGCCGCCGAATAGTCGTAGGCGGTCAGCATGGTAAGTTTCTTTCCTGTTTTTTTCGCTTCCTTAAAGGTTAAAACCGTTTTTTTCAACTGAAAAACTCCTTTTCCCCCGCGCCCTCCGCGTAACCGCGCAACATACGGCGCAATTCCCCGCCGTCCCTTTCGCCGTGTTTTGCCGCCGCCAGACGCGTTAAAATCAGCGACAACCGCGCGTACACACCGCCGTATTCTGCGGGAAGCGCGTCCAAGTGCCGTTTGACGGTCGCAAGGTCGTTGCGCTCGACCGGGCCGGTCAGCGACGCGGCAAAGCCGTTTTCGCAAATATTACGCGCGTTGCCGAGGATCAGCGGCGTAATCGCCCGCAAAGCGTCCTCCCCGCTTATGCCGCTTTGCCGCAAACAGTCGTCCGCCAAGTACAACAGTGCAAGGACAAGGTTTGACGCGGCAGTGTTCGCGGCGTGGTAAAGTGCCTTTTTTTCGGCGGGAACCGCAAGCGCCTTGTTGCCCAGCGAGGTCAAAAATTCCTTGATACGATCCCCGCCGCCCTCTACCGTGAAATACGCGCTGTCAAGCCCCGGAACCCGACCGCTCCTATCCGGAAAGGCGCACATCGGATGCGCGGAACACGCGCAAACGCCCCGCGCCGCCGCGCCGCCGAACACCCCGGACGACAAACAGCCGCTGGCGTGGCAGACGATTTTCCCCGCCAAATCACACCGCTCCAACCCGCGCCATACTTCGGCAATTTGACCGTCCGGCACGGTGATGAAAATCAAGTCACAGCCGTTTGCCAACGCTTCGTCGCTGTCAAACACCGCCGACGCGGTAAGAGCCGCGCAATGACGCGCCGCAACTTGACGCGCCGCGCCCCCGCCGCCCGAATATCCCGCCACGCGGCAGCCCCGCGCCGCGAAATACGCGCCCAGACCCGCGCCAACTTTGCCCGACCCGATAAAGCCGATTTTCATATCGTTGACAGCAATCACGCAATACCCTCGTTTCCGTTAGACCAATTCCTTTGTTTCTATTATACACCATGTGCTATTTACTGTCAATTACATAATTCCTTTATGGTCTTAATGGTCTATTATACGGACTTGCCCAATAACATATACTAAGGGGATGATGTTATGACCAACGTTAGGGCGCGGCGCAACGCCGCACGGACACACAAAAGGCCGCCGAACGCCGAAGCGGATCGCGCGTTCGCGGCAAAGACGGTACGGCAGCTTGTGGTAAGCGCGGTCGTCGCGGGCGCGGTGTTCGCGGTCACCAAAATCGATACGCCGCAATGCAAAAGCGTGATTGCCAGCGTGGACAACACATTAAGGTACACCGTAGATTACAAAGCGGCGTCGCTTAGTATCTATGAAACGATGAAAAAACTACCGCGCTTGTTCGGCGAAGCGGAAGACGATACTCCCGCTGCCGATACACCCGCCGAAGCGGAACCCGCAGGGGACGTTCCCGCCGACCCGCCCGCCGACGGCGGGGAAACTACCGATGAGGAAAACGCCGATGTTCCGACCAATTAAATTCAAAAGCATAGAGTTACAGCCCACGGTGCTGCCGCTTTTGCTGTTCGCGTTTTTATTCCGCTTCGCCCAATACCTTGCGCTGTCCTACGCCGCCGCCCTCGCGCATGAGTTGGCTCACGCCGCCGTCGCCGCCGCGCTGGGGGTGCGGATTGAAAAAATAGAAATCCTCCCCTTTGGCGTTACGGTGAAACTTCGCGGCGCTTACGTCAAACGCCCGATACACGAAATCGCGATTGCCCTCGCCGGGCCGCTGTGCAGTATCGCCTTAGCGGTGCTGTGCCGCCGCTTGCGCTTCGGGGAATTTCTGTTTGCCGCCAACCTCGCGATCGCGTTGATGAATCTGGTTCCCGCGCTTCCCCTCGACGGCGGAAGGGTGCTTCGCGCCGCGCTCACGGAGCGGTGGGGCTATGTCAAGGCGTTTAACTTTACCATGAAAATAACAAGGCTGTGCGCCGCCGCGCTGTCAGTCGCGGGCGCGGCGTTGCTGGTCTATTCAAAATTCAACTTTTCTATCCTGTTGATCAGCGCGTTTCTGCTCGTCAACACCTTTGCCGAACAGCGCGGCGGTACGCATATCATGATGAACGAAATCCTCCGCAGCCGTGAAAAACTCTCGCGCGGGTGTGCCGAACGTTCCGGCGTTATCGCCATTTCCGCAGACGAGCCGGCGCGAAAGGCGTTGAAACTTTTAAGTTACAACCGATATTATATCGTGAATGTCGTCGATAAAAACATGCGGAGTATCGGCACCATGACCGAAACGGAGTTAATAGAAAAACTCGTCGGTATGGGCATACGCACCAAAGCGGGGAAAATGGTTGATTTCAGCCGTCCATAATGATATAATATAAAAAACACCATGGGAAAGTAGGCGCGGCTATGTTCAAAATCAACCGTAAAAACAATATCATATACCTGTCCGTGCCGTCGTTTGAACGCGCGGGGCTTACGCGCCACGCCTTTTCCACCCGCGTCGGCGGCGTGAGTACGGGCGAGGCGGCAACCATGAACTTCGGCTCTAACCGCAAGGATACGGAGGAAAATATCAAAAAAAACTTCCAACTTCTGTTCTCCGCCGTCGGGATCGGCGATCGCCCGCCCGTCATGGCGGGGCAGGTACACGGTGACGGCGTATATATCGCGGGGGAAGCCGATGCGGGTAAGCGGATCGCGGGCGCGGACGCGCTGGTAACCAACGTTCCCGGCGTCGCGCTGTGTACCTTTCACGCGGATTGTGTTCCGCTGTTTTTCCTCGACCCTGTCAAAAGGGTCATCGCGCTTGCCCACTCCGGCTGGCGGGGGACGCGGCGCAATATCGCCGCGAAAACCATACGGAATATGGAAGCGGCGTTCGGTTGCCGTCCGTCAGACCTCCTTGCCGCGATTGCTCCGGCGATCGGCGTTTGCCATATGGAAGTCGGGCAGGAAGTAGCGGAGGAATTTGACGAAAAATATATCACGCGGACGGACAAGCCGCGCCTTGACCTTCCGTTACTGTGCCGCGACCAAATCACCGAAGCGGGGGTATCGGCGCGGCGCGTTACCATGAGTAATATCTGCACCTATTGCCGCAACGACCTTTTTTATTCCTATCGCGGGGACAATCAAAAAACAGGCAGCATGGCGGCGGTGAGTATGCTTACAGAGGAGAATGATGGATGAAACGTTTTTTCGCGCTTGCTTTCACGGCGGTTTTTCTGTTCGGCTGTACGCCGCGCGTCCCTTACGCGGAGGGCGAAAGCGGCGGGGAACCCGTTCCCGCTTACGGCGGCGCTATGAAAATATACTCCTACAATCCCGATACGCTCAACCCGATTTACACGCGCAACAGGACGAACGCGCAAATGCTTATGCTGATTTTCGACTTCCTCATCACGTGCGGCGGCGACCAACGCCCCATTCCCGCCCTCGCGTCGGAGTACAGCGTATCCGCAGACGGTCTGACGTGGACGGTGCGGCTGCGGGACGGCGTGACGTGGCATGACGGCTCCGCTTTTACCGCCGCCGACGTCGCGGCGACCCTTACGGCGGTGAAAAACAGCACGCATGGCAGTCCGTACCGGGAAAACCTCTCCAACGCGGTGAAAATTGAAGCCGCCGGAAGCGCGGTAATCATCACTCTTGCCGCGCCGCAAACGAATTTTATCAATCTGCTGGAAATCCCTATGGTGAAAGCGTCGGAGGCAAACGTGTTGGACGGCTTCCGTTTGGTGGGAACCGGGCAGTTTGTCTACGCGGAAAGCACCAACAAACTCATTTTGCTTAGCGCGAACAAGGGGTGGTGGGGCGAGAGTACGCCGTATATCGACAATGTGGAGGTCGCCCTCTTGCCGGACAAAAGTACAGCGGTGTACGC
>JAIRSR010000104.1 GCA_031255355.1 Clostridiales bacterium | reverse complement strand
GGACTTAGCGGCTTGGCGGCGTTTGACGGCAGTTTTGACGCGGATACAAATCAGTACAGAATGGATAATTTGTCCTTGACCACAAGCGAAACTTATCAATTGGCGGTAAAGGACGGCTTAAAAAATATTCTGGGCGCGGGCTACGGCACGGAGCAGACCGTGGCGGTCGCTACTTCGTCCGCGCCGGGCGTGGAGCCGCCCGAGGCGGTGAATATTATCGGTGTATCGCATGGCACGGCGACAATCACATGGGCGGCTTCGCCGTCCGCGTCGGTGGCGGGGTATAAGGTCTATGTGGACGGCGCGGAAGCGCAGACCGCCTCGCGCACGGTATCCGGCGTGACGCAGACCATCATACAAAACCTAAGCGGCGGTACGCGGTATACCGTCGGCGTAACCGCCTTGAAGCAAAACGGCGGTGTTACGGAGGAATCCTATCCGCGCGAAGCGGAGGTTACCACCAATACCGCGCTTTACGGCGACCCGATCGGCGTAAGCGGGGTGCTTCTGAACGCGTCGCATAACACGGCGGAGTTGTATAATCTGGTCAGCGGCGGCGTATGGACGAGCAGGGCAAATCAAACGGCGAACAACTTCTGGATTAGCGTGGATTTCGGCGCGAAAACCTATCTGAAAACCATTACGCTTGATTCCGACAGCAGCACGGACTTCCCAACCGCGCTCAGCGTATACATATCGGAGGACGGCGTGAATTACGGCGCGCCGGTCTGCATTGTTCCCCCTGACGTATGCGGCAGAGTTTCGACGATTACCCTACCCGCCAACACGGGTGCGCGGTATTTTAAGATTGTCAGCAGGTTTGCGAAAAGCAAGTGGTGGAGAATCCGCACCATGCGGTTTTACGCGGGTGAGGACGCGGCGCTGCGCGGGGTGTATCCGCCGTCGGGCGTTTCCGCGTTCAACGCCTTGACAGACGGTGTTTCGCTCTTGATTGCGCCCTCTGATACTCCGTCGGTGACGGGCTATAAAATTTACAGCGGGGACAATCTTTTAGCGGACTTGGCGGCGAACGAAACACAATACGCCATTGGCGGCCTCGCGCCGAATACGGCGTATGAATACAGGGTTTCGGCGTATTTACAGGACGGCGGCGAGTACAAGGAATCCACGGCGGTCAGCGTAACGGCGCGGACGGCGTTAGCGTCACTGCAACGCCCCGCCAACCTGATCGCCGACGCGAAAGACAGCAGCGGCATTACTTTGAAATGGTCGCGCCCCGTCACCTATCAGAATACGTATATCTACAGGAACGGACAGCGACTCACGTCCGTCGGGCGGGATTCCGTGACGTATAAAGACACGCGTCCCCTTGCGGGAATCAACAAATACACCGTCGCGGGGGTGAACGCGAACGGCGAGTATTCCCAATCGTCTAACGAATTGATAGAGGAATTTTACGGCAACGCGGCGCGGAATAAGCCCGTGACGCTCATTAGCGGCGGCGTGAACGGCGCGTATTATCCGCAAAACGCCGCAGACGGCTCTACAGTGCTTGATTCCCGCTATGTTTCCGCAAGCGGCAACGCGGAGGCGGTGCTGGAACTCGACTTGCAAGGGCTGTACTTGATTGACAGCGCAAAGGTGGTGACGGGCGGCAGTGCCGCAGACGCGGACAGCGGCTTCCGTCTGCAACGGTTCAACGGCGCGGAATGGGTCGATATTGACGGCGCGGCGGTGAGCGGGAATCCAACGGAAAATCTTACTATGGAGGCGGCGTTTGACGGCGTTGTGGTCAGCAAGGTGAGAATCCTCACGACAGGGCGGACGGTGAGCGGTACGGCGGCTTCACGGATAAAAGAAATACAACTGTTCGGGGTCGCCGTCGCGGAGCGGGCGTTCACCGTCGAGACGTTCCGCGCGTTGGACGCTTCGGGCGGGACGTTGACGGAGGTCGGCGCGTCACCGGGCTATGTCAACGCGGTGTGCGAAATCAGCAACAGCACGGAGGAGGAGCGAAAAGTGCGCGTGATTGCGGCAGTCTATGACGGCGATTCGCTGGCGGCGGTTCGCGTATCCCCCGAAACTACCGTTGTCGCGGGGAAAATGAACCAAACCCTTTCCTTTGTGTGGGACGACTTCGGGGAAAACACTTTCGCGGTTGACGGAACGCTCAAACTGTTCCTGTGGGACGGCTTAGGCGGCGCCGCGCCGCTGTGCGCCCCGGTTATCGTAGACTGATATAAAATTATTGGAATTTATTACCGCCGCCCAACTCGGGCGGCGTGTTCCTTATCCTCTGAATCCCCTGCCAACGGTGTAAAAAAATATTGCAATTTACCGAAAAATAGTGTATAATTTTTTCGGCGGAGGATTCGTCGGTGAAAGCGTGTGTAAATTGCGGAGATAAAAGACTTGTCCTAAATCCGAAAGGTATGATTGATTTGAAAAAAAGAACCATTGCGCTATTTATCATTTTCGTCATGGCGTTATCCCGTGCGCCGCTTGCGTTCGGCGCGGCTGACGTTGACGCGGGGGATTTTGTGTTTGACGCGGAGACGGGAACCATCCTAAAATATGAGGGGCGGGATTCCGGCGTGCTGACTGTACCGAAGACGATTGGCGGCATTGCGGTCACAGCCATTGGTGATTCCGCGTTCGAGTTTTGCCGGAGTTTAGAGGAAGTCGTCTTGCCGCAAGGTCTTATTTCTATCGGCGATTACGCGTTCGCCGCTTGCATGAGTTTGAAAAAAATCACCATACCCGCCGGGGTTACTTCTATCGGCGATTACGCGTTCACTTCTTGCCGAAGTTTGGAGGAAATCACCATACCCGCCGCCGTTGCTTCCATAGGTGACGGATTTTTCGCTTACTGCGCCGCGCTAAAGGCAATCAATGTTGATTCGGCAAACAACGCGTACGCAAGCGATCACGGCGTACTGTTTAACAAGGCGAAAACGGCTCTGCTATCCTATCCCCCGGGCAAACAGGGGACTTCTTATACCGTGCCGTCCGGGGTTGTTTCCGTTGGGGAAAACGCCTTTTCGGGCAGTGTGAATCTGCTTGCGATCCACTTGTCTGCGGACGTAGCCGCCGTCGCCGATTGGGTGTTTAATTATTGCGCACGGTTAGAGGAAATCGATGTTGACGCGGCAAACAACGCGTACGCAAGCGAAAACGGCGTACTGTTCAACAAGGACAAAACGGCGTTGATCGCCTACCCCGCAAGCAAAAGCGGCAATGCCTTTGCCGTGCCGGACGGAGTGCGCGTCATAGCCGCCGCTGCGTTTCACGGCTGTGCCGCTTTGACGGAGATTACCCTCCCGCAAGGGCTGATTGAGATCGGGGAATCCGCGTTTGCCATGTGCGAGGGCATTGGAACGATCGCCATACCGGAGGGCGTTACCGCGCTCAAGAAAAATACGTTTATGGAGTGTGCGAATTTGCGTACCGTCCAAGTGCCTGCAAGCGTTCTTTCTTTTGGGTGGGAGGTGTTCGCGGACTGTCACGGGAGTATGCGGATTTTTGGATATTCCGGCTCACAAGCGGAGGCGTACGCGTTGGAAAATGAAATACGGTTTATGCCGCTGGAGCCGAATTTTATCATCACAACCCCTAAAGCAAAATTCGCGGGCGGCGCAATTGTCGCGGAGGTAAACACTAACATTAACGTGACTGCCCAACGTGTACAATTCGCGGTCTATGACACGGCGGGGAAATTGTTGGGGTATCAGACGGCGAGCGAGACGTTACCGTCTAAGCGTTTTTCCGCAGAGTTTGAAAATATCCCGCAGGAAAGCGCGAAGTATATTAAGGTTTTCATTTGGAAGTCATTGGAAAATATGATACCGATTTCTGACGGCGCGGCGGCGGACATAGAAGCGGAATAGAGGTTCCGCGACAAAACAAAAGTAGGAGGATGGGCGCATGACGTTCAACGAAAGAAAAGAGCGGGAAACGCAACGCTACAACGCGTTGATTCACGCGAAAAATGTAAAAAACGAGGAATTTTACAACGGCATTTACGACAGGTATCAAAACGAGGTTTTAAGCCGGCGGCATATTCCGTTGGAATGGCGTTATGACTTTAACGAAGCGGAGAATCCCTTTTTTATGGAGCGGATTATGGTCAACGCGGCGTTTAATTCGGGCGCGGTGGAGTTCGGCGGAAAAATCGCCCTCGCGGTCAGAATCGAGGGCGCGGATAGGAAGTCGTACTTCGCAATCGCGCAAAGCGACAGCGGTATTGACAACTTCACGTTCGGCAAGTATCCGGTGAAACTTCCAAAAACGGACGAGATTGATACCAACGTCTATGACATGCGTTTGACGAAGCACGAGGACGGCTGTATTTACGGTCTGTTTTGCAGTGAGGTCAAGGATTACGGCGCGGACGACACCTCGACGGCGATTGCGCGTTGCGGCATTGTCCGCACAAAGGACTTGGAACGGTGGGAGCGGCTGCCCAATTTGGACGCGCGGTTCCAACAGCGGAACGTTGTTCTGCACCCCGAGTTCGTCAACGGCAAGTACCTGCTGTACACCCGCCCGGCTGACGGCTTTGTCGAGGTTGGCGGCGGCGGGGGAATCGGCTGTGCCTTTACCGACAG
>JAIRSR010000015.1 GCA_031255355.1 Clostridiales bacterium | reverse complement strand
TCGCTTAACTTGCCGCAAATATAAAGGATATAAAACCACAAATTCACAACGGCGGCATATTTATAAAACCTCTGGAATCGGCTTGAAAGCGTCCCCCGATACATATACGCGCCCAAAATCAGCACACTGCCAAGCGTCACCGCAAGGTATTTATACGCGAACAAGTCATAGGTCAGCCAACGGTTCAGCCCCGCCGCCACGTCAAATAGTAAAAACGAGCCTAAGCACAGCGCGTTGATGACAAAACCCGCGCGGCGGAAGCGTTTTTCGTCCTTTAATATTCCGTAAACGGTCAGCGCGACACCCTCTGCCAACCAACCGAGCGTCAGCCACACTCTGCCGAATTGGAAAGGGATGATCAAAACCACAAACGCCAACCCCGTTAAATAAAATAACGCTTGCGTATTTTTCTCGCCGTCAAACTTACGCTCGATCAGCCACCCCAACGACAGATAGATTATGGCGAAAACAATCGCGAGTGCGCCTGTGAAATCGTCCCACCCAAAGGAATAAAACATAGCGTACATGAGCAGACTGCTGAAAAACGTATTGATTGCCAACAGGACAACCTCTCGTTTTCTGAATTTCAATTTGCTGATATACGTACTGACCACCGGGATAATCGTGTAGTTCAAGAACGCGAACAGAACATACAAAACCGTTATAATTTTGCCGGACGGCGGGGCGCTGCCGTAGATATAAAACGTCCCCGCGATATTCAAAAACAGCCCGATAAACGCTGCGGCAGACCATTTTTTCCGAAACGCAACCAACAGCGCGAGCAGGTTCAACACCACGAAGTAAACCATCGCGCCGTAAATCATCACACGGTCCGTTCCTATGGAAAATATCGGCAAATATCCGCCTACAAGCGAGAAAATGAGTATGACCTGCGAATGATACCGCGTTGACAGGAAAAACGCGGCAGCCGTTATCAAAATGCACAACGTCAGCGCGGGAGCCATGTCCAGGAGTTTCAGCCCGAAATAACTTGCCGCCAGCGCGGTATAAAGCACACCGACTCCGCCTGCGGTAACGCCTAACGAAAAGATGTTCGGCTTTTTCCTGTTCAGCAGTTCGCCTGCCGCCAGCATCACCGCGCCCAGAGCAAACATCATGATGCCCTTTAGCAAATCCGGCAGTTGTATGTAGGTGTAACGCGCGGCGGTGATTACGCCGATGATGATTAAAAAGATTCCGATACCGTTCAGCAGGTTCAGCCCTATAAACCGTTCCACATTGTTTTTCTTTGCCGCCGCGAGTACTTGTTCATCGGTAATTTGTTCCTTTTTCAGTTGTTCAAATTCCGCGTGTTCATTCTCTGAAAAAGCGCCGCGGCTCTCCGCAAGCCGCTTCCGCGCCTCCGTTACCTTGAGGTTCACGTGCGCCTCCAGCTCTGCCAGTCTGCTGTAAACCTCCTCTTTTATATCAACGTTGTTCCGCCGTAAAACAGAGGTCATGCCGTCTATCCTCGATTTAATACCGCTCTCAAGCAGGGTAAGCTTGTTCACTTCGTTTTCAGCGTTTGATTTGAAATATAGCTCCATTTTTTCTTTTGAGGTGTTTAGAATTTTAACCTTTTCGTTGTAAATTTGTTCATATAAGGCACTTTTTAGGCTTGCGTTTTGGTCGGACAACGCCTTGACCGCGCGTTCGGATTTTGAATACGCCGCGTTGATCTTGTTCAGCTCCGCCTTTAACTGTTCGTTTTCTTTCGTCAAATCGCTGTTTTCTATGCTTTTGACCTCGTGTTCAAGCGCGGTCAAAATCTCTCGTTGACGGTCCGCAATCTTCCGCAAATTGTCGCCCATTCCTTTGCACCTCCGGTTTTTGAGTTTTATACTCCCGCCAACGCAAGAATCCGCTTTTGCAACCCCGGCGGAAACAGTCGCGCTACTACAGAGGAATCCTCTGAAATTTGTTTCTTATTACATTATAATCGAAAATACTCCGAAAATCAATAGACCTGTCTGAAAATCCTCGCGTGAGCATATTTACTCCGTTTTATTCCATGTTTTCCATTGTCTGAATAAACGCCTTGACTGCCCGCAGGCGGTTTTCGTCCATGCTCTCGACTTTTTTGATTGTTTCGTTTCGTTGCCGCTCCAGCGCGGACGCGCAGGTCTCCGCGCCGCGCAAAATCCAATCGGCGCTGTAGCCGTAGAGTTGCTCGGTCAGCATGGCAAGCGTGCGGGACACGGATTCCTTTTTCCCGCTCGTCACAAGGTAAATGTAGTTCGCGCTCACGCCGATTGATTTGGCGAAGTCCGCTTTGGTCAACTTCTGCTCCGATAAAATTGTGTTAAACCGCTCTGACAGCGTGGATTTATTTGTCATGTTCCATCCGCTCCCTCATCATTTTAATATAGATTAGCAATTGCTCACGGCTTGTAACGTCCAACTTGAGGTAAATCCGCTTATTATGCGTCTTAATGGTGTTGATGGACAGGTCAAGTTCCACCGTGATTTGCTGTGCCGTTTTCCCTTGCAGGTACAAGTCAAAAACCTTGCGTTCCGCTTTGGATAAGGTTTTCACATTTTCCGTAAACCGCCCGAACATTTCGTCCTCCGATTGCGGCGCGTCCGTCCCGGGCAGGTTCCGCGCCGGTTCCCTCCGCTCGGTTTCGCGCCGCGCGTCCTGCTTCGCGAGGAAGTCCAGCAAATCGTCGATTTCCGGCATATTGGTGGGATTAAACTTATCCGCGCCGCGCCGTTTGATTTGCTCCAAACCCCGCAGCACCGGGGCGAGGTAGCGGTGACTGAGGTACACCGCGAGTGCCATAGCGCAAACGAACAGCGCGAACAACAACGCCGTAATCCCTCGGCTTTTCCCGGCGGCGTAGGCGGCTAAATCGCGTTCCGGCACGAGAATCGCCATTGCGTATTCACCGCCGTGCACCGCGTTTCGTCCGTACAGACGCACCGGCGCGGACAGCCCGACGTAGCGCGTGCCGTTCGACTCGAACAGCGA
>JAIRSR010000214.1 GCA_031255355.1 Clostridiales bacterium | reverse complement strand
CAGCCTTAAACGTTTCAAGACTTCGCGGAAAGCATCTGCTACGCCGTCGCAAAATCGGGATGTAATAATATATTGTAATACTGCTACTCTAAGAGCCTGTCTAAATCGCTTCCTTACGAAAAACCGGCGGTGAAATTTCTAAAATTATAATAGTATTACGTATATCATTAAGGGCAAACAAAGGCGGCTTCCCTTATCAAGAATCAATAAGAAAAGCCGCCGCAACTCATATAAATTTCAAATTACACTTTGTATCACGCTTTGCTTGTCAACTAATCCACTGCCGCAAATACAGCGTATTCGCCAACTCCTCCATTCGATCGCCGATCGTGCTTCGCCAATTGGCGATAAAGGCGTCGTACTCGCTGATGTTTCGGGTGCCGTTAATCACGCCGTAGAACATCGCCTCGTATTCCGTGCGAAAAGATTCGTTCATAGCGCCCAAATCATTGCCGGAAGCGTCAATCAGAGGCCCGGTGACCAGCGGGTTATTGGAGTATTTCACACGCTCTCTGTTATAGACCGCGTCGTCGCCGTAATAATATTTATTCCTCATATTTTCGGCAAATTCCGTGGTTAATTTTTCCTGCACCTTGGGACCGATACTAAACATTCCGTTAAACGGCCAACCGAAGCCCGCCTTTCCTCTATCCTCGTTGGAACTGTACGCCGCTTTCACGACGGGGCTGCCGTTGACCATATCATACGTTACGCCCTCGCGTCCGTACCGCGACAGGAAGTTGATTTCCGGGTCGGAAAACAACCGATTCCACATATTCATGACGAAATTCAGTTTATCCGGGTCTTTGTTCAGATGCCCGCCAAAGGTCGTCACATAGCCGCTAAACGAAAATCCGCAATTCGCCATTGGCTCGTACCCCTCCACAGTGGGGAAAGGACATACGTCAAACGTCGCCCGCGGGTTGACCGCCGCGCACTTCGCGATTACGCTGTCCGCGTTGCCGAACGGCGGCTCAATCCACAACTGCTGACTGAGCGCGACGTACTGCTGTACAAAGGTGTTGCCGTTGATAAACTCCGACTGCCAAACGGCGGGGTCGCTGTACATGGTCGCCAGTTCGGGGTTGACATAACCCTTTGCGTACCAGTCCTTAAACCGAAGCACCGCGTCACGCAGTCCCGGCTCAAACGCCCAATAGCGCAACGCGGGAGCGTCCTCGCCGTCGGTATGCAGCGCCCATTGGTTGCGGACGACGCCGTAAGCGCATATCCACATATAAAACGCGCCAATCGCGCCGCCTCCCATAGCGGTTACGGGATATTTGCCCGGGTACTTCGCCTTAAACTTGGCGAGCGCGTCGTCCCAATCGTCCATCGTTTGCGGGATTCCTATGCCCAACTCCTTTAGGATGTCCGTGCGGATTACGATAGAATATGGCAGTGTGTTTTTCGAGCCGTTGTGAAACGCCTTGAGTTTGCCGTCCACCGTCCAGCGGTTCAAAATACTTTGCGGCGTGACCTGCGCGACCTCGCAGGTGTTGAGGAAATCCTCGTAAATATCGGGGCAATTCTGCGCAATCAATTCCTCCGTCAGCGTCGCGCCCGCCTTGAACGCGTCTATCGGGCCGGAGCCGTAAACGTCCGGCATATCCTTTGACGCTACAAAAAGACTGAGTTTGCTGTCGTAGTCGTTATCCGGCACGGCGGAAACGATGATTTTACAGCCGAGCCTTTCTTGAATTTCCCGCATGATTTCCGATTCCGAATCCGGCGAAACACGCATGGTGAACACGTTCACGGTATAATCCGTCGCCTCGGGCGGGACGTACTTCCCGTCCACGATACTCCCGACCACGCCGGAACTCCCTTGCTCCGCGCACCCCGCCGCGCCTACGGCAATCGCCGCCGCCAGAACAAAACAAAACACTTTTTTCAGTTTCATCAGTATCCCCTCCTTCCAATTTTTCAGAGCCTGTCCGCGCCGATGGTTCAGACAAACCCTACCCCTTTACCGAACCTATCATGATTCCCTTTACGAAATACTTTTGCAAAAAGGGGTAGGTAATCAGCACCGGCAAAGTGACCGCCATCAGCGTCGCCGCTTGCAGCGACTCGCGGGTGTACTGCCTGCCCGTCGCGACCTCCTCATACACGGATAAAACGTCCGAGGAATTTACCGCCTCTTGAATGGTTTTGCGTAAAACAATCTGCAAAATCTTGATTTTATTGTCGTTCAAGTAAATCAACGCGTCAAACCAAGCGTTCCACGAACCGACAATGCTCCACAGCGAAACTGTGGCGATAATCGGCATGGACAGCGGCAGGACGATGCGGAAAAACACCATGACCTCATTCGCGCCGTCGATATACGCCGCTTCCTCCAACTCCACCGGCAGCGACATAAAGAAGTTGCGGATAATCACCACCGTGTACGCGCTGCACAAGCCGGGCAAAATCAACGCCCAAATCGTATTCATCAAACGGAGATCCCGCACGAGCAGAAAAGTGGGAATCAACCCGCCGCCGAAAAACATGGTAAAGATAATAAAGCCCATCCACCCCTTGCGGAAGATCAAATACTTCTTGGACAAGGGATATGCCAGCATAGTAGACACAATGACCGAAAGAAACGTGCCGACCGCCGTTTTCATGATCGTCCACGCGTAGGCTTCCAGCAGTACGCCGGAGCGCAAAATATCCTTATACGCGTCCAGCGTAGGCCGGAGGGTGAACAGGTGCAGATTGACGGTACTCGCCTCGGACGGCGGGCTGACGGATATGACGATTTGCTGCCAAAAAGGGAATACGATAGTCAGTGACAGCAGGCTTAGCAAAATCATGTTGCATACGTTAAAAATCCTCGCGCCCTTGCTTCTAATCACGCGATCCCTCCTAAAAAACAGTGTAGTTGGCGAATTTGCCTACGACCCAATTGCAACTGAGCACCAAGATAATGCCGATAATACTCCGCGCAAGCCCCACGGCGGCGGAAAAACTGTACTGAAACTGTTGGATACCCATTCTGTAGACGTAGGTGTCAATGGTGTCGAAGTAGGGCAGAATCACGGCGTTTTGCAAATTAAAAATCTGATCGAAACTTCCGCTGAGCAACCCGCCCATCGCCAGCACGAGCATGACGGCGATGATATTCGACAGGGACGGCAGCGTGATATACAGGCACTGCTTGAACCGTCCCGCGCCGTCAATAACCGCCGATTCGTAAAGTTCGGGGCTGATTCCCGCGATACTCGCCAGATAAATAATGCTTCCGTAGCCGATTTCTTTCCAGATATTCGAGGTAATCAAAACCGACATAAACCCGCTCTTGGTGCTGAGTATGACGGACGGTTCCCGGCCGAACGCCGCGCAGATGTAGCCGTAAAAGCCGTAGGAAATGGACAGCAACTGAAAGATGACGCCCGAAATGACAATCCACGACAAAAAATGCGGCAAATACGAAATGGTCTGCACGACCTTTTTGAACTTTTGGCTGTACAGTTCGTTCAGTAACAGCGCGAGCAGAATCGGGCAAGGGAAGCCTGTGAAAATTTTCAACGCGCTGATTTTCAGCGTATTGCCGACCACCTGCCAGAAGTACGGCAGCGCGGCGAAAAACTTAAAGTGCGACAGCCCGACCCACGGGCTATCCCAAATGCCGCTGAAAACGTCGAAGTTCTTAAAGGCAATCACCACGCCGTACATCGGTATGTAGTGAAACACAACGAAATACACGATACCCGGGATAATCATAAACAGCAAAAATCGCTGACGGCTTACTTTTTTCACAAAGTCAGTCCTGTTCATATCAATCCCCCTCCAAATATACCGTTACAATTTTATACGGCTCCGCCGTGAACGTGATATTTTTCGTGTTTTCGCCTATCAAAATCCGCTCGTCCTCCGCGAGGTTGGTCAGATACGCCGCCTTTACCGCGCGGGACAAGCACAGCGTTTCCTCTACCCGCCGCCCGCCGGGATTGTTCAGTCGAAGGAGGATTCCCTTTTCGTCCTCCGATAGTTTCACCGCGCAAACGGTCAGCGCGTTATTTTTTTGGCGCAGGAAACTATATCCATCCCGCAGTACGCCCGCCCCGCCCCTGCCGAGTTCCGCCGCCAACAGCGGCGCCGCGTACTTGCGCGATTCCTCGATTACGCCGCCCGACGCGTAATCGCCGCCGTGCGGGTACAGGGCATACTCGAAGGTATGCTCCCCCAACGCTTGAGAGGTCTCGCCGTCAAACGCCAAGAACAAATCATGATGTACGGGGAACGTCCCGGTCACGGCGCGAAGCAGCGTGAGGTTCCATACCGCGCCGCCGTCCGCGTCCCGTGTAACGCCGATTTCTTTCAGTCCCTTTGTCATAAGCGCCAGCCCCGCTGTTCCGTCGCTTACGTCCGCGAAGTTATGGAAGGAATACCGTTGCAGTTCCTCCCCCTTTTTGCCGTTGTCGTCGGTGAAGCCGCCTACAGGACGTTCCCGCACCTCGAACGGGCACTCGGATTGGAACCGCTCCGCGTCGATTCCGCACGGGAACACCGCCGTCAGCATATGATCCTTGCGGGTATTGTTGAAAAACACCTTAAAATCGACCCGCTTCGCGTTTTTCCGCATAGTGATTTCACTGACGATTTCCGCCTCCGCGTACTCCCCGCCGCGCCGCGAACGGTTATCCACCAACTTTTCGGGCAGACGCATCACCACACTAACCTTGCACGTTGCGGAAAGCCCGCTGTTTTCCGTCACCGTAATCCGCGCGCCGCCGCCTGTAGAGAACACCGTTTCGTTAAAGCATGGCTCCCTATGCACCCAAAAATCCCCGGAACAGCCCGTATCGGCGAAGTAATTCAGCCGTCCGTAGGTTCTTTTTGTTTCGTAATCATAAAGATCCACCGTTCCGTCCGTGTTGACCGTCAGACGAATCAGACCGTTATCCATGACGTTCCCGCCCTTGAAAATCGGGTCGTAGGGGAACACGCCCTGCGGGAACGGGTGCTGATTTTCTGCGGGATTGCCGCAAACCCGCCTGATTTTCAACAGCCGAAAACCCATAGGCGGAATCTCCTCTACATAAACATCGGCCTCCGCTCTGTCACAATAGACCGTTTTCGGCCGGTTTTGCGGGTGAACCATGCCTAAGTTAAAGTTTTGCCGCGACGTCTGATAGCACGGAAGCCTGTTCCCCGCCATGTCCTCCACCCAATACTCCTCCACAAGTTCCTCGGCGGGCAAATCCAGCGTCAAACGGATCGTTTCGGCGCGTGTATACGGCGTGGTGTTGAAAATCACCGCCGTAAGGTCGTTCCCGCTGTCGGGCGCGGTGTCTATCATCGCGGATAACCCCTCTACCGCCCGCCGCGTCAGTCCCTCCGCGAGTTCCACCACCTGCGCCAGCCTGTTGAGCGTATCCGTTTTGATTTTCGGATCCCCCGCGCCGTGGACGGAATCATGCGCTTGACTTGCCAGCAGGTACCGCCACGCGAGGGTAAATAAATCCTTGTCGTACCGTCCCCCCTCCGCTTTGTACATAGAGGTCAGCGGCTCCGCGTAGTTGATGAGCAGATTTTCCGCTTCAAACATCGCCTGCTTGATTTCCACGTTGGTACCCATCGTTTCAGAATGTACGTGAGAAACGGGCCCGAACCGCATTTCCCCTTGGTACCGCGCCAAGGCGGTCATATCGATATCCCGCTTGACTTCCTTAAAATACTCCGTCGGGGTAGAGTGGATAAATTCCGCTTCCCCCGCCAAAAGCGTATTCGCCAAGCGCAGCGCCTCGGGGATTTCCTTTAACGGCGCGGTGAAATCCGTCCCCTCAAAGCCTAAAAACACATGGTCGGAAGCACTCTCCTCCTCGACGGATTGCACGGCGTCCCGCGCCGCCCGCGCGATTTCCTCCTGCCGTATCCGAATATCCGGCGCGAGTTCCACGGCGTGATGCTTGCGAAAACGTTCGTCAATCATATGACACAGCCGAACGTCCTCTTGAAAGCCCGATTTCCAGCCCGGGCGCAGCATACTCCCGCCCAGAATCACGGGTATGGAAAAGCAAGCGAAGAAATTCCAGCGTTTTTCCTTGCCCAACCGCGTCGCGAACGCCTCGGTACCGTCGGGCGACAACCATAAAAACTCACTTTTCGGCGTTACCTTTTCGGACGCGCCCTTGTAAAACACAATATCGTGTATGCCGAAGCCGCTGTACACCTGCGGCAACTGCGCCATTTGCCCGAAAGAAAAAATGGAATACCCAACTTGCATCGCCCCGCCGTACTCCGCGCATACCTCACGCCCCATCAGCAAGTTCCGCACGATAGATTCCGGGTTGACGGAAAAACAATCCGCAAGCGAATACCACGGCCCGATCAAAATACGTCCGTCCTTGATGAGTTTCGCCAACCGCTCTTTCATGCGGGGACGCGCCTCTAAATAATCGTGCAGCATAATCGACTGCCCGTCCAGCGTGTAAAATTTGAAGTCCGCGTCGTTTTCCATAAGTTCAATCAACCGATCCATCAGTCGCACAAGCATTAAGCGCGTTTCCTGAAAGGCGTGTCTGTGTTCCCTGTCCCAATGTGTATTGGACGTCACGTGCATTACTTTTGCCATAACATTACTCCTCAATCAGTTTGAAAATTTCCGATAAATCCCTACGATAAAAATTACAAAGGCATTTCGCCCCGCTTTTTTCAATATTGCCCCCGCTGATCCCCGCCGTCGGAATCCCCGCCAAGCGTATAGAGCAAACCCCCGCCGCGCTGTCCTCGATGCCCAGCGCGTGGTTTCTCCGCGCGAAGTCCATACCCAGACCGACGCGAAACGCCTCCGCGTACAGCCACGGGTGCGGCTTGGGCGAAAGTTCCCCCAGCGTCCCCGCGCCGCCCTTTTGCAGCGGGTGTCCCGCGGAAATTACGGTATCGTAAAACTCCAGCGGGTCGCCCATGTGCAGTGTGCGGAACGCGGAAAGTATTTCCGGCCACGCCTTTTCAAACAGCCCGGAGGTGACCAACCCGATTTTGATCCCCTTGGATTTCAGTCCGTAAAGGAAGTCTTTCAGACCCGGCGCGGGGGTGAACGCGTCCGCGCGTCCCGTACCCTCCGTGATTTTTTTCATTTCGCGGCGGGTATGCCGGAAGTAAAACTCCCGCGCCCGCTCCACCGTTTGTTCCGGGCAGTATTTGCCGATACAGTACCGCAAATGTTCCGAAACGCTATGCCCCGAAACAAAAGGCAAATCGCTGTCCTCAAGCGAGAACCGCGCGTTTTCCGTCAGACTTTTCACCGTCAATTCTATAATCCATATCCAAAATTCCTCACTCCGCACGCTGGTGCCGTCCAAATCCATCAGCACCGCCTCAACGGGTTTGCGCAGCGCGGCGGGGTGAACGGGATAATATGCGGGGTACCCCATTTGAGAGTTTACCCGCGCCATAGTATGCGACGCGAAGCCGATAAACTCTACTTTTTTATCCCCTGTGGCGGCAATCGCCGTCACGCCGTCCCCGCCGACGGTAAAGCGTCCGTCCCCGCTTTGGTTCGCGGGGATCAAGCCGCAATCGTCCTCAAAACTCCCGAAATCGGGGAATGTCATCACTGTCCTCACTCCCGCCTAAAAGCCCGCCGCTTCCCCCGGCGCGGTTCCCTTGCGCACGCCGGAGGGCGGCGTTTTCAGAATTAGTATTATTGTATGATGTACGCCGGTTTGATTGGCATCAGCGTATCAGCCGCGCTCAACAGGATTAACTTTGCCGAAGCCGCGCCCTGCACCGACGGCGAAGCGTTAAGGTTCAGCGTCACTGACGCGTCCGTCACCGTCCACGAAGCGGCGGGTATGGAAAGCACCGTCAGCAGTTTGCCGTTTGCGGCATAGAACGCCGCGAACGCGTGTGCGCCCGGTTCGGTCACTACGGTGTTATCAAGATCCCGAAGCACAAGTTCCGTCGCGCCGCCTATGTTCGCCAGCGTAACCGCGTCGCCGTTTTGGTCTACGGGGATTTCGGGGTCGTAATCAAGCATCGGGGGAAGGTAGAGTTTCGGCGGGTTCTCTCCGCGCGACGAGGAGAAAGACACCATATAATTATTCCCTACAATATTGGTCAGCACAAGCCCGAAATTCGCCGCCTGCGGATTCTCTGTAAAATAGGCTTTTAACGCGTCGGTAATATCAAAATCAAAATAATTGCCAACGTCGCCGTTCCCCTCGATAGTGATTGACGCGGCGGGGGGCGTATTCCTCAAACCTTCCCGCACGGTTATCCCCTCTGTAAAAGCGTCATACGCGGCGAAGCCGTTAGACGGAGTCATCAGATTGACACTGCCTGTTCCCACAGACTTTTTTGGATAATTGCGGTTTAGCGCGTAGGTTTTATTTGACGGAATCAAATACGCGGATATGGTCTTGGGGTTCGTTCCCCCCAGATTTTCCGCCAAATACAGGGAAAGAATCACCCTGTTCGATTTCCTTAACCCTTTGGTATTCAAAATCGCGTCAATATCGACGGATTCCAAATCATACCGCAAAAATGTTTCACGGTACACGCCGTTATTATCCGCGCCCGCTAAAAGTTTTTCTATGTTCGGATTGGCGGTCTGGTCGTCAAACGCGGCGGCGCTGGTTTTGTAGTAATTGCCGTCACGAACGTCAGTCGAGCCATCCGCGCGGGTAAACGCGTCCAACGAGGGCGCGGTGATCATCTTGCTGCCGTCCGCTTCCGCCGAAGCCGAATACCACTTCGCGTAAAGCGTGATATTCCCCGTTACGGTATCGGTATCAAACTCCCACGGATTCATAAGTGCCGGCTCCTTGTACCAACCGACAAACTCACAATACTGCTTTTCGGGCGGGGTCGGCTCCGCAATCAACCCGCCGTTAGCGACGCTGGTAACGGCAGATACGGCGGTACCGCCGCGGCTGTCAAAATAAACATTGTTTACAAAGAAGTGCAAACCGTTAAAGGTTTCGTCCGCTTTTACCGTACCGTTAGCGTTTTTGACAACGGCACGGACGCTGTAATCGCCGTCGTTCCCCGCAATATACGGCATCAAAATATTAAGCGCGGTACTTCCGTTTCCGCACAACACGCCGTTAATCTGCGCCTGTGCGCCGTTTGAGGTGAAACTCAAATCCATAACGTCATTGCTGTAGGTGTTGTCCGCTGTTGCGCTTATCCTGTTAGCGGGTGTGCCGACTGTAATATCAAGATTTTCAACCGTTCGCGCGATGTCCTCCAAACTAAGACTGAGGCGCGGTCTTACCGCGTCGTTAGGCATTGAGTTGATAAACCTGATAATGCTGTCTACCGATGTGGAACTTGCCCTCACTCTGATAATAATATCGGTCGCGTCGGGGTATTCCGTAAAGTAAGCCGCGATATTAGAAACGATATTCGGCGATCTCAAAGTGGGATAGGTCGCGTCAAACACCGCGCTGTTATTGACAATTGTGCTGCCGTAAACAGGTTGTGCAATCGCCGCCGCGTAAGTGCTGAAACC